>JAQCMZ010000036.1 GCA_028274825.1 Haloferacaceae archaeon | reverse complement strand
TGAGAAGGTCGGCGTTCCCGACGAACTGCCCCAGTGAGGTTACAGCGATATGGTCATCGACGTTACAATCCACGCCAAGGACGTTCGCATCCTCGGCTTTCTCAGGAGTGTCTACATCGATTGTCTGCTCCATCGCGGCGTGTAGGTAGAACTCGTCGGTCGCGCTGTCATAGTGGACAGTGCTGGTCGAAGACGAATAGTCGTCGCTCAACAGGTATTCGCCATGGGGCGTTCCCTCGGGATCATCAAGTGGGTTGTACTCACACTCAACCCGTCCGTTGACCGTGGCGAGACTCACTTTGTCGCGGTAATATGTCGCCGCTCGCTTGTCGTAGACGGTACTGAACGTATCGTAGTGTGGTTGAGTAGTGTTCTCGCTATCAGCGAGCCGATCAACACAGTTACGGATGTCTTTGATGGCTCGCTTGATTGCCTTCTGGACGAGATTTGCGTGGAGATGATCAGTATCTTCTCGCAGTTCGTCATAGATGGCTTGTTCGGCTTCAGACTTGCTGGTTACACAGTCATCGTGTGGGTATCGCCATGCCCACTCAGCAGTTCGATTTGCACAGTAGTGGAATCGCTTGTTAGTGGCGTGGAGGTCGCTCTTGCGGTCGTCAGGCACAGTAAGTCGCACCCGAACAGTCCGAGTCACGTCCCACGTCATATGTTTGACGGTAATAGCTACACTTTGAAATGCGGTATCAGTAGCGGGAAGTCAAATAAGTATCTGCCTGATTAGATACTGCCCTGTATGTCGGCTTCCTCCCACGGCTGAAGCCGTGGGCATCCACCTTGTTCTGCTGTGACGAGTGAGTTGCTAATAGGCGGAATCAGCCCAGGTGGCTCGGTGGCAGCAGAAAACACTTCATTCGGCTGCAGTCGTCCAGAGGAGGGGTGCGATGACAACTAATGCGATACCCAAGAGAATGTACAGTTCGGTCATAATCCCGAACGGTGACATAGTGAAGATCAGCCCAAAGGTCAGCAAATTCGCAGCGATGACCTTCTGCGATCCAAGTGGGATCGCCCCAACTGTCGTCACTACTAGCATCAGCAACAGCACGTGTCCCACGTGGTAATCCAGCAAGAAGCTGTCCACGAGCTGTAAGAGCATTATTAGATGACTGTGCCTGAGGTGCGCATTAATCTTGTGTTTCGAGTTGGATTCAAATTCCGATGTCGATTTCCTCTCGGTCCACACTCTGGGGTCGCGCGTCTCAGCCAAGATATCGCCAGAGACGACCGTTCACCCGTCTCACAGCAGTCAGCACACAGAAATCCACGACTGTGGCTACGGGTGACCGCCTAGACGACTAGTAGTGTTTTATAACGGCTGGGAGCGTCATGACTGTTATGAGTGATGAACAACCACACGTCACAGTCATTTGTCCAGACTGTGAAACCGAATCGAAGATCCCGTTATCAGATCTTGAGGGAACGATCACCCGGCACAACGACCGCCTGCACGACGGTGACCAGCGTGCCAAGGTGGATCCGGCGATTACCGATCACGTTGCCGATCTCGCAGCCGAGGATCTCGGCCTGTTGAACGAGGAATCGTGAAATGACGGAGGCGCAGATTTGTTTTTCCACGAACCAGTAGTTCAGAGCGAGCGCGGCTCGGTACGAACGGCAGTAGCGTCATAAAAGCCAGTGACGCGGGAGAAAGTGGGTTAGAGGAGAGCAGACTATGCCAGAGCGCGATAGCCTGAATCCAGTGCACTTTCTGACCGGGGCAGTCGCTCATTCCTGGTCCCGACCCCGGCCCTGGCTTCACCCTTGACCCCAACCCCAACCGACCGTCGAGTGACAAGTCTCTCTGCCCATCAAGATTATACTCCAGGCCACCTCAATAGATATATGTCGGATACGTTTCTCATAGGTGCCCCCTCGTGACGGGTTCTGGCCGAGTCGATCAGGAGGACGTTTCCCCCGCTCTCAGAGGAGCCATTGTCGGGGTTGTGTGGATGGGTGGGCTCTTTGCCGCCGCCCCATTCGTCGGTGTGTTCGGACTCGTCCCCCTCGCGACACTCGTCATCGAGTATTCACCCGGGTGGTTCGCAGCAGCGATGATCAGTCTGCTTGGGTTCATGGCGAAGCCGGTGCTGATCGGCAGCCTCGCCATCGGAGGGACCCTTCTCGCCGGCGGGATTGGCATCCTCGCAGGCCGCGTCCCTACGTTTTCCGGACGGACTGGTGACGCCATCGGAATCGTAACAGGTCTCGCCGTGACAGGCGCTGTATTCACTCTCGGAGGCGCCACGCTTTCGGGAGAAGTGCTTGCCGGCATTCTGGTCGTGATTGCTCCGCCGTTGGTTGCCGGCAAACTGTTGGCAACTGTCTCGTTCGGCAAAGCCGCTTCTCGGCAGGATCGTCGGTCGTTTTTCCGTCGGAGTATCGCGGTAGTCGGCGGCAGTGCAGTCTCGTTGGGATTACTCCGAACCGCTTTCGACCGGCTCTCAGGAGCGACGGACGTTACGATGGATTCTGATTCACTCCCCACGGACGTGTCCCCCCTGGAGGGCGACCCCGCCTTCGATTTCGGTAAAATGCCCCCGGCTATCACCGCGCCGGCCGATCACTACATTATCGACAAAACCATCAGGACCCCTCAGATCGACGCGGCCGATTGGCAACTCGATATTCACGGGGCTGTCTCGATGCCGTACTCACTTTCATACGATGACTTACTGGGCCACGAGGCGAGTGTCGAGCAACCGACGACGATGGTCTGTGTCTCTAACAAGGTTGGCGGCCATCTCGTCGGTACTGCTCACTGGACTGGCGTCCAACTGTCGGAACTCATTGAGCCGGCCGTCCCTGCCGACGGGGCGATTGATGTCGTCACCCGCGCGACGGACGGATACACAGAGTCATTCCCGATCGAGCAGATCCGTCGGGAGGATATCCTTCTCGCGTATGGGATGGGTGATCAACGGCTCACCGCAGAGCACGGGTATCCGGCACGACTGTTGCTCCCTGGTCGCTACGGAATGAAAATGACGAAGTGGATCACCGATATCGAACTCGTCGAATCCGACCGAGACGGATACTGGAGTGAGCGCGGTTGGGACGAAGAAGCGGTCCTCAACACGGGATCATACATTCGAGCGGTCGAGCGCGAGGGGGAGACGGTCCGGATCGGCGGGATCGCATTCAGCGGTCTCGAGACGCAGTTCGAAGAGATTCGAGCAGTCGAAGTGAGCGTTGACGGCGGAGACTCGTGGACGGAGGCTACGTTGGAACGGCAACTCAGCCCACATATTCGTCGTCGCTGGAAATACGAGTTCGACGCGCCAGGCGAAACCGAACTGGAGATCGTCTGCCGGGCAATCCGCCAGGACGGGACCGTCCAGACGGCAGAGGAAACCAGCCCTCGCCCTGCAGGCGCCACGGGGTGGCATCGTATGTTCGACACCGTATGAACCCGGCAAACACGGAAGTGTCGTGTGATACGACCAGTGTGATTATTGTTCTGAGAGACCGTCATCGGCGGCTGATTGGCAGACTACCCCGTCTGTCAAACACAGGAAATACCACACTCAAGCAGTTGCGTCGTTGATACCACGGTGACGCTTCACTGCAGACGAGAGTGGTGAAGATGCCAGCTGCAGCTAACTCGCCGGTGACGAGAGGCGGCACCTCTGTGTGGTCTCGAACACCCTATCATTTCACGCTCGCGAATTGACTCTCTGTATGACGCTCCCGACGATTCGAGCGATTGCGTACCTGAGCGGAGCTTTCGCAGGTGCGCTCACAGCAGTGGCACTGATTGCATCCCAGCGCGGCGGGTGGAAGAGCGGAGTGAGACTTATCATCGCGTCACTCGTGGCTGGCGCAGTGGCAGTTGGCGCAGAAGAACGTGCTGTCCAACGCGAGGCCGACATTGATTCTCCCGAAGACGGCCAGCAGCCCTGAGAGAGCGAGCATCTCAACGGCTGAGTGATCCGATTATAGATGGAACAGGCGCACTCCCACGTCGTTCACGGCGTGGATACGCGCCGTCACAGCGGCAATTCCCGACCGGGTTTGTTCCAAAACACCGTCTCTGCAAGCGTCGGCGCGCTGGGTATGACCCCAGTGTAGCCGAGCGCCCACCAACTGGCGGTTTGAGTGTCTGCCCACACTGGAAACAGGGCAGGGTGTGGCCCGATGTGGGAATCACACACCAACCACCGGGCAAATACTCGCAGAGAAAGTCACTCCGAGTCTGTCGCAGTCTGCCGGACTCCCAGTGGCCAACACAACACGGGGAATCCGAGCACGACAGACGAGAGGAGTCCCGGGGTGGCCACTCCCAAGAGACTGCCCGTCGACCGGTTCCACACCGATTCCAACGGTGTGCTTGCGTGGCAGTCTGGACACCTGACACTCCCAACCCAGCGGTGCGGTGGGATTCGGCCGCGGTCACGCGGAGGAGGATGTCAAGCGCTGAACGATCGGCAGTCATTGAACCCCCGATTGTGCCATGCATGTCGGAACACGCAACGAGTCCCGTTCTAAGCGCAGTGAGTGGCTCACAGAGGTATTCTCTGTGGGTCCAGTGCGGTCTTGACAGCTTGATCTCGGTGGGGGCTCGGTTAGTGAGCGTCGATATGACGTCTCGCGGTCAGGCGCACATCACACGCTACGTGATTAGTGCTGACGACGTGTGGTTCAACTGCTTGAGTTCTGAGTTCTCTCACACTCGTGGATTCCAGTCAGGATATGATCTCGGCACCCGCGAATCCGAACTGACCGATTTGGGGTGCCAGTGTTGTCACAGTGTGGCTGCTGAAACTGCAACCTGCGCGGGGTTTGCTGAGGAGATAAAGTCGCCGTGTCTGAGAATCTGCTGTATATCCCGATATTCCTTTAGTATCGTCACTCGATCAGAGACTGGACCGGTCACACAGTAGACACGTATGCGACGATTCAATAAATTGGTCGCTCACAGAGTAGACGATGGGAGAAAACACAGATCGCGTACCGCTCGTCACCGAGCGAGAGCAGATTTCACAAGAGTACCGTGACAACTACGACCGAATCGCGGACACACGGGGGGGCGTCCGAGGCCCGTTTAGTGTGCTCCTCAATAGCCCGGACCTCGGAGGGAGAGTCGCCAATGTGGGAACCTACATTCGATACGAGAGTGAGCTCTCGGATTCGGTGCGGGAGACGGCCATACTGACCACCGCTCGAGAGTTCGAGTGCGCGTACGAGTGGGCAGCACACGAACCGCTGGCGCTCGATCACGGTGTGTCACGTGAGTTGATAGAGGCGGTGGCATCTCAGACCCAGCTGACAGACGTGTCTGACCTGGAGTCTCTCGTGGTCGAATACGGTCGGCAACTCTTCGATGAAAACGGCGTCTCTTCGGCTCGGTTTACCGCTGTTAGCGAGCGACTTGGTATTCGGAAGACCGTCGAATTGACGGCTACGATGGGCTATTATGCAATGTTAGCCTGTATGCTCAACGCTTTTGAGATAATGCCAGACAGCGGGCAGCCGGATTTTGCATAAGGCCCGTGTGAGACTCATCGCTCTTCGAGTTGCGAGTGTATCGGCTCTGTGAGATATGTTGATGTGGACTACCACCGAACGACGTCCATCGACATGGTGACCTCGTAATCCGCCCGTATACACCATTATCTTGCTCTGTTGAATAGCGGTTGTTGAGACCCGGTCTATCAACACCGACTTTGAGACCATGCGGCTCATCAGCTCACGAGCCGATTCATATCCACCTTGTCCACACAATCACCGCTATTCAACAGAGCACATTATCTAGGGCTGATCGAGTGTATCGCTGACTCGTGTTCGATCTCTTTAGCTACCTGAGAGCAACTGCACCCCAATCGAAGGGGTATACGGGTTCGAAGTCTCCGCCTCTCAGTGTGACCCGTCGGCTCTCGCGGTCGAACAAGCGTCGAACAGTCAAGCGGCTGAGCAGGTTGATTCTGGACCGTGTCGATCGGTCAGTGGCTGAATTTTCCAACAAAAAATGCCAACTTGTCTGTTTCCGGACACCCACACCACCAGCTGCATTCATCTTCATTATCTGGCGCAGCAGACAGATGTCCGGAGTATGTCCTAGCTACTCTCACGAGTCTATCGAATCTACCGGCCGAGTAAGCTCAATATTTCGGACTCGCCTGTGAGGTCTACAGGCTGAGTAGGGCGAGTGTGAGGGGTCGGACGGAAGTCAGCGAGGAGTGATGACGAGAATCGTCGATTCTCGACGGATGACCCCGAGGGTGAAGCCCGTCAAACTGTGTAATCTATCACGACCCGTATAGCGGTGTAACGACCGTGACGGGTACTAAAGATCTTACTGTGATGCGGTCGTTTGACGGGTTGGAAATGCGACTCCTCCCAAACCCGTCCACTGGGCGTGAGACGGGAGTTGTCGGGTCGTGGTGGAGCGACCTCCACGGACACAGCGAGTGTTCGGGTGTTGATTCCAGCCGACCGCAAACGCGGGAGCTCGAGGGGACTGACAGTCGCCTGCGTCCGTTTCTGGACGGCACGGACAACACGGTGAAGCCTCGGGGCTTGTCCCCGAGGGACTTCACTCAAGACATTACTATCACGGATTCAGCGGAAGATACCTTTCACATCTGCTGACGGGTTATGACTCGTTCACTTCCAGTAATTTGCGCCACAGGAGCGAGACTGGACCAATACCAGCGCCGGTCGTCGGGTTCTGATACGGTTACGAGTATCCGGTTAGTACATTTTACTAACCGTATCCACGGCGCTTTATGAGACAGTAGATTCTCTAGTACGGATCGTATCCGTGTTCGAACAACACGTTAGCGATTCCGTCGCGGTGAATTTCGGCCGTACCGCCGGCAAGCTTTCGCCCGCGGATTTTTCTGTAGATATATTCCGTGGGGTGTCCTTTCATATACCCTTTCGCGCCGTGAATCTGGATCGCATCGTTGGCAACTTCTTCGCCCATTTCGTTGGCGAACACCTTCGCGATACTCGTCTGTGCTCGCGAGGTAAGACCGTCGTTGCCATCACTAATCGCCGAGGTGGTCGCCTGGAACACGAGGAGTCGGGCAGCCTCGATTTTCATCGCCATATCGGCCAGTTTGTGACTGATAGCCTGGTTCTCACCAATCGGCTCTCCGAACTGTTCGCGCTCCTGAGCGTACTCCAGCGACTTCTCGAAGGCGTTGCGCGCCAGCGAGACCGACATCATCGCGTTGTGACAGCGTTCGACGTTGAACTCTTTGAGAAGTTTCACGAACGCGTCCTCGCCGCGGATGAGCACCTGACTCTTGTCTACCCGGCAGTTATCGAATTGGATTCGTGACTGTTCACCGCCGTACATGTTGGTGTACGTCTCGACGTGTTCCAGCCCGGGGGTGTCCTTGTCGACGATGACCGCACCGATCCCTTCCTCGAACCGTGTGTAGACCAGGTACGCTCGAGCAGCATCCGGCATACCTGGCCACTTTTTCTCCCCGTTTATGACGACCTGGTCGCCGTCGTCCTCGGCACTCGTCTGCATCTCGTTTGCTGCAGTGCCAGCATCAGCTTCGCTAATTGCGACACTGATGACACTATTCCCTTCACAGATATCGGGCAGATATTTTTCTCTCTGGTACTCGCTTCCCAGGTGATTAATCGCTCCCGGTGATCCCATTGACGAGTGTGAGATGAGATGGGCCGTGTCCGGGCAGACGCGCCCGATCTCTTCTTGAATCATGAGGACTTCCAGCGGAGTCATCCCGCGGCCACCGTATTTTTCTGGCAAAGAAATGCCTAGCAGTCCAGCCTCGGAGAGAATCTCTGCGTTTTGAATGGGGTAGTCTCCCTCGTAGGTAAATGCCTTTTCGGCCAGGTCTCCTTCGGCGACCCGCCGTGCAGTGTCTTTGAGTTTTCTTTGCTCCGGGGTGAGGTCAAACTCCATAATAAAC
>JAQCMZ010000035.1 GCA_028274825.1 Haloferacaceae archaeon | reverse complement strand
GGACGCACCGAGCGTTCGGGTGTCAATTCCAGCCGACCCATCTTGGGAAGCTCGAGGGGAATGACAGTCGCCTCAGATGGCACGCCCCGTTTTGGGACGTGCGGTCAAGACGGTGAAGCCTCGGGGCTTGTCCCCGAGGGACTTCACACCGGCTGTATCGTACTGATCCATGGCGGTGAGACGCGCAGAGACGCCATCCAGGCTTAGTTCTCGTGTGACTAGTTCCCCTGGATCGATATCGCCGGCCGCAATCAGGTCGAATAACGCCTCGAACCGCGTCGGTGGAATCCCTCGAGACCCGAGATAGCTAATCTCCCAGCGGGTCATCTCATCGACCGGCAGTGATATTTCCCCGCGCTCTGCGTCCGTTGTCAATCCGATCTGGACGTGTGTCCCTCGCTCTCGAAGACACCTAATCGAGTTGCGACACGTCTGCGCGATACCCACCGCGTCGACGGATACGTCGGCGCCACCTGCAGTAATCGATTCGATTGTCTCTGGTGGCGATCCGGTGTCAGCGGAGACAGTCTCGTCGGCTCCCAGATCTGTCGCTCGGGCCAGGGCGTCATTGTCAATATCGACAGTAATGATGTTGGCGCCGAGTGCGGCCCCGAGTTGGACGGCCGAGAGCCCGACGCCGCCACAGCCGTGGACTGCAAGCCAGTCGCCACCGGTGAGGCCTGCTCGATCAACCAGCCCATGATACGCAGTCGCGTATCGACAGCCCAGAGCAGCCGCATCTCGTGGTGACATCTCATCGGGAAGCGTCGCGAGATTGTAATCGGCTGCCGGGACGCGAATTTGCTCGGCGAATGCACCCGGCACCTCTGGGTCGAACCCCACCGCGAGCCCATTGCTACAGATATTCCCCTGGCCTTCCCGGCAGTGTCTACAGGACCCGTCACCCAGTGAAACCGGGACAACGACACTGTCGCCGACAGAGACGCGATCGACATCGCTACCAGTATCGATGACCTCCCCGGCGGGTTCGTGTCCGAGTATCTGTCCGGTCGGTACCTGGCCGCCAGCCCACTCACCGTGGCCCTGCCAGGCATGCCAGTCACTCCGACAGACTCCACAGGCCTTGACTGCCACAATCGCCTCAGTGTCAGCCGCCTCCGGCTCTGGCACCTGTTCAATCGACAATGGTTCACCGTATCCCCGGAGAACTGCCGCGCGCATACATCAACAGTGACGGTCACGTGGCAAAATACCCAGTGGCGATTTTCCCTGTAGGCGAGTGTCGTCGATGGGGGTAGACACTGGTTCAGGTCACTCCGTGACTGCCCGCGGATCGGCCAATCACACGCCCTACACCGAACGCTGAAAACCCGATATTCCTGACTGATGGCCTGGGTGTGGTGATCGTCCGTTCCGGTTGCTGGTTGGGAGCTACTGACCGGCGGCCGTCCGGCGCTCTTTAGCATCTAAAGGATAATATCACACCGTGAAAACCCCGTATGAACTCCTGGGTGTCGATTCGGATGCGAGTCCTGAGGAGATCAGGCGTGCGTATCGCCGGCAGGTGAAGGAGGTCCACCCAGACAACGGCGGGTCAGCAGACGAGTTCCAGGCGATCTATAACGCCTACGAGACGCTTACCCAAGGAAGCGATGTCTCTTCGCCGGATCACGAGACTTCAGCTGACGATCCAGACCAGTCACACCCGCGCACGGATGCAGGGAGTGTGGAGAGCAATGGCCCATCGGGGGGCGGCCAGGGGTCACAGACCACTGACCGGAGCCAATCATCGCGTAATAGCGGGTCTCGCAGCGTTGGGAGACACGAGAAGACGACCCAGACGGGAAACTCAGACAGATCTTCCGGGACGCATGCCCCTGGGTCATCCTCGTCTGCTTTTTCATCTGCGTCTACCACTCCCTCCGACCCTGAGCCGGCTCGCGTCGAGTATCTCAACTACGAGACACTCACGGACAGAGGATGGACGCTATTTGACGACGACCTCTTCGAGCGAGCCTCTAACGAACAGATCGACCCGCTCGATTACGGCGAATTTCTCGTCGAGCCAGGGGAGACGCTCCTGGAAGGGGCCGAAACGTGCGGATTCGCCTGGCCGTTTGCCTGCCGAGGCGGAGCCTGTGCCAACTGTGCGGTAGCGGTGTGTGATGGAGAACTCTCGACCCCGACGAATCACGTGCTCCCAGAAGCGCTGACCGACCGCGGGATTCGACTGTCTTGTGGGGGAAAGCCGCTCACGAGCACACTCCAGGTGGTATTTACCATCAAGCATTTGCCGGAGTTAGAAGAACTCAGACTCCCGCCAACACCGTTCGAGCGTTCCCGAACTAACGACTAATCACACGAAATCGCCGAGTCCGGCCTGGCCATCGTCGTCTTCAGCATCCCCAGCGCGGTCTTCTGGACTAATTTCATCTTCACCGGGTTGTGGCTCGCCAGACCCACCGGATACCGTCTCCGCAGACGGGTCACTCCCTGCTGTGTCAGCCTCCAGTTCTGTCTTATCCGCCGAAGCGTCACCGCCATTTTCGCTCTGGTCTTCAGTCTCTCGCTCTTGGCGGACACTCTCGAAGGCGCCTTCAGCGTGGTCTTGGACGCGGGCTTCGCGGAGGTCCTGTGCGTCATCGACGACCGAGGCGACCTTGTTGGTTGACTCTCCAGAGCCAGTGACGTATGCGACGTGTTCCGTGTCGAAATCGTATGTCGCTGCCATCTGGACGGTTGCCTCGCGAGGTTTGCAGTGATGAGTCACTGCCGATAGGTACGGCAATACTTCTCGACGGGCCGTCGCCATACTGGTTCCGCCACTCTGTGCAATCCGCCGAACGACATCATCACCGGTGGCATCCGAAGACGGGTAAAACTGCGGTCGCGACCATCTGGTCCATCCGCTTTTCTCATCGCTGCGAGCCGCCGCCACCCCAGCAGCCGCGTTATCTGAGGTATAACGCCAGTAACTGTAATTCTGTGTCGCGTACACCCGCCCTAACCAGACGTCGGCATTCGCCAAGTAATCGTATGCCAGCGCTGCCTCGTCCGAGTCGTACACCCGGAGAAGGTTTTCCTCGACCCAGCTGGTGATGTCGTCTGGGGTTTCTTCGACATCGTAGGCGGTGTAGAGCGCTTCCTGAGCAGATTCCTCTTCTTGGAGGATATCATCGAGAAACGGGAAGATACCCACCGTCTGGTCGCGGTCTCCAGTCACGACATCTTCGAGACGAATCTCCGAACGGCCTTTGCCGATAGCCTGGAGATCGTTGACCGCCCCGCGGAGATCGCCTCGATTCCGCTCGGCGATCCGCTGAAGCGTGTCTTTCTCGAATTCGAGACTCTCACGCCGGCAGATATCTCTGAGAACGGGGACGATCGAGCGGGCCGAGACATCTCGAAACTCGATTTCCTGGGTCGCGCCACGGAGCCCGCGTGACATGTCATAATACTCGTTAGCGAGCAGCACAATCGGCTGGCTGGCAGTCTTCACCAAATCCGTGATCGCTCGGGAGCCGCCGCGGTCGTAGTTCCCGTGGAGATTGTCGGCCTCGTCGAGGATTACCAACTGCCGGCCGACACCGTCCTCGCCAGCGTGTTGCTGGCCTTCGCGCCCTGCACTCCCGCCAAGCGTCGCATTCCGGGCGGCACGACCGGCAAACCGCTCGACCACGTCTGATGTCCGCTGATCGGAGGCGTTCAACTCCATTGTCTCCCACCCCATATCAGTGGCCAAAGCGTGAGCAGCACTCGTTTTCCCGACACCTGGGCTTCCGTGAAGCACCACTGCCTCGCGGTGCTCGTCCCAGGTTTCCGCCCACTCCGCGAAGGCATCCCGTGCTTTGTTGTTGCCCCGAACCTCCGACAACGTCGTCGGACGGTATTTTTCGGTCCAATCGGCCATACGGATATTTCGGGAGACCCGCGGTTAGTGGTTGCGGAGCCATACCAGAGGGAACTCATCTGAGAGTAGCTACACGCCAATCGTATCACTCAGCTGGAAGATTTTCCCTCCGGCTCTCTCACTGGTGATGTCATCGTCAGCTACCTACGGCTGTAGTAATCGACGATTTTTCGCTGAACAGAGACACCTCTGGCTTATCGCTCTGATTAGCTTCGTTGAGACTGAATTGGTTGAGTCGTTTGCCGCTCGCTTTTAGTGCTGATCTCACGTACCGACCGTGAGACTCCTGACCGACGTGCTGATTCTGCTGTTTGCAGTCGGACCCATCTGATCTGTCTCGTCACGTAGCTAACACTAACTCAGCAAATGAGCACCCGTTCTGGGGTGTGCGAGAGGTGGATGAGTATCTGCCGTCTGGCGTGTTTCCGGCCGGGGGGTGTCGAATGGTTTTTACTCCGTCGCGCGACGACGAATATATGGGATTAGATGACGACTCGCGGGAATATCATCGCAAAGCCCCGCCTGGGAAACTGGAGATAGCGACGACGAAGTCGACAAGCACCCAGCGCGATCTCAGCCTTGCCTACTCCCCGGGAGTCGCGGCACCGTGTCGGGATATAGCGGAGGGAACGAGTGACGCGTTTGAGTACACTGCCAGAGGAAATCTGGTTGGGGTCGTCTCAAACGGGAGCGCGGTACTCGGCTTGGGGGATATCGGAGCTGAGGCCTCGAAACCGGTGATGGAGGGGAAAGGTGTGTTATTCAAGCGATTCGCCGACATCGACGTGTTCGATATCGAATTAGAACACGACTCGGCGGACGCTATCGTCGACTCAGTCGCCGCCATGGAGCCGACGTTCGGCGGGATCAATCTCGAGGATATCAAGGCCCCAGAGTGTTTCGAAATCGAGGAACGACTCCGCGATCGCATGAATATCCCGGTGTTTCACGACGACCAACACGGGACGGCGATCATCTCCGGGGCAGCGCTGATGAATGCCGCTGAGATTGTTGATAAAGAGCTCTCGGAGCTGAATATCGTGTTCTCCGGAGCTGGTGCCAGTGCAATCGCCACGGCACGGTTTTATTTGTCGCTCGGGGCTCGTCGGGAGAATATCACCATGTGCGACTCGACTGGAATTATCACCGAGTCTCGAGACCCGGAAATCAACGAGTTCAAACGGGAGTTCACCTCTGACCGGCCCGAGGGAGATTTGGCTGACGCGATGGAGGGGGCAGATGTCTTTGTCGGACTGTCGGTCGGCGGGATCGTCGATGAGGCGATGGTTCAATCGATGGCCGAGAATCCGGTCCTGTTCGCCATGGCCAATCCCGACCCGGAGATCGAATACGAGACCGCCAAACAGGCCCGTGAGGATACCATCATCATGGCCACTGGACGGTCGGACCGTCCGAATCAGGTGAACAACGTCCTCGGATTCCCGTTCCTCTTCCGGGGAGCGTTGGACGTTCGTGCGACAGAGATCAACGAGGAGATGAAGCGAGCGGCTGCGACGGCGCTGGCCGAACTGGCCAGACAAGATGTTCCCGATGCTGTCGTGAAGGCGTACGGCGACCAACCGATCCAGTACGGCGCTGATTACGTCATTCCGAAGCCAGTGGACCCCCGGGTGCTGTTCGAAGTGGCCCCGGCGGTCGCACAAGCGGCAATGAACACGGGCGCGGCTCGCCAGGATCTCGACGTTGATCGGTACCGGGAACGGTTGGAAGCACGACTCGGAAAGTCTCGCGAGATGATGCGAATCGTGCTCAACAAGGCGAAAACCGACCCGAAGCGGATTGCCCTCGCAGAGGGGAACAACGAGAAGATGATCCGGGCAGCCTACCAGATCCAAGAGCAGGGAATCGCTGACCCGGTGTTATTGGGCGAGGAATCCGAGATTCGTCACACGGCCAACCGTCTCGGACTGTCGTTCGATCCCGATATTGTCGGCCCCGACGAGGGGGCTATGGAGACGTATGCCGACCGGCTGTACGAGCGCCGCAAACGAAAGGGGATCACCCGATCGGAAGCCGACGAACTTGTCCGGCGGGACACAAACTATCTCGGGAGCGTCATGGTCGATGTCGGTGATGCCGACGCCATGCTCACAGGACTGACACATCATTACAACTCTGCACTCAGGCCAGTGTTGGAAGTAATTGGTACGGAGCCAGACTCGACGACCGCGGCTGGTGTCTACATGTTGACGTTCAAAAATCGGGTTATCTTCTGTGCTGATACCACTGTCAATCAGAACCCGGATTCGGCCGTGCTTGCGGAAGTCACCCGACAGACTGCTAATCTCGCCCGACAGTTCAATATCGAGCCCCGGGCGGCGATGTTATCGTACTCTAACTTCGGGAGCGTCGACACAACCGGCACACAGACGCCGCGTCACGCTGTCGAGATGCTCCACACAGACCCGAAGGTAGACTTTCCTATCGACGGCGAAATGCAGGCAGATACAGCCGTCGTCGAGGACATCCTCAAGGGAACGTACGGCTTTTCGGACTTGGACGAACCTGCGAACGTGTTGATATTCCCGAATCTGGAGGCTGGGAATATCGGTTATAAACTTCTTCAGCGTCTCGGCGGCGCCGAGGCAATCGGGCCGATGCTGGTTGGAATGGACGAACCGGTCCATGTCCTCCAGCGTGACGACGAAGTGAAAGATATCGTCAACATGGCTGGTGTGGCTATCGTTGACGCACAGAGTGACTGACTGCCGACTCAATTCCCGTCGCCCATCCCGCTCTGGTGGGTATTGATTCGATGGATTCGAACGGTGAGGACTTGTCGTGTATCGACATCTTTCAGATGGGTGACGTTAGCGGAATCGAGACGCATTCTGATTCCGGCTGTCTTTTGTTCGCGCGTCCAGTGAATCGTATATAGATGAGAGACAGACGACCTCTGAACGGGGGAGTGACGTGACGGCTCCTCACGATGGGCCGTTACGGACCGCAGGAGAACCGGGTTCGACGGCCAATGCGGCCGTCGTCTTGGCCCACGGCAGAGGCGCGACAGCCGACAGTATTTTACAGACCGCACAGGCATTCCACGTTGACGGAGTCGCCTATCTCGCTCCACAGGCTCGTGATAACACGTGGTATCCCAACTCGTTTCTCGAACCGGTCGAGGCGAACGAACCAGGGCGCAGTTCTGGACTGGATGCTCTCGACCGGGCAGTCGAGTCAGCAACTGATGAGGGACTCCCGGCAGAGCGGATTCTGATCGGCGGATTCTCGCAAGGTGCCTGTCTGGCCAGCGAGTTTCTCGCCCGAAACTCGACCGCCTACGGTGGGGTGGCAGCACTCAGTGGCGGATTGATCGGGAATTCGATCGATCCTGCCGAGTACGAGGGTGATCTCGCGGGAGCTACGGTGTTTCTCGGCTGCAGTGATCGCGACCCACATATTCCTGAACAACGCGTCCACGTTACAGCCGACGTGTTCGAATCGCTGGGTGCTGACGTAGAGACTCAGATCTACGAAGGCATGGGCCATCGTATCAATCAGGATGAAGCCGACCGCGTCACCAGAATGATCGATAGCCTGCTCGAGGATTAACTCCGACAGAATACAGAGTGGACCCACGAGTGACTGTCGGCTGGTAGCCCGACCGGCTTCGAAAGGTACTCGACGGTAGACAGCCGAATGCCGGCGTGACTCGGTATCGAAGCATGCTTCTGTTTCTTCTGCTTGCCGCCCTCTG
>JAQCMZ010000026.1 GCA_028274825.1 Haloferacaceae archaeon | reverse complement strand
GTCGACAACTCACCTACCCACTCAGCGCTGTTCCGTCTCTCGGTATCTGTGAAGTACCTCGGGGGTTGCCCCCGAGGTACTCGTCTTGAACCGCCTGTAGACAGGCAAAGAGAGGTTCACGGCGAGAGGCTAACATGCGGCTCGCTCGTGAATTTACAAATACAGTTTCACATGCGTAGCCTGGCGCGTTCGACCGGACCCCGACTCATGGTATTTCTCGATGCGCGACGTGAATTCAGACGTGGGACACGCTGGGACAGAGACCACGTTCACGCTCACGATGGTCGCGAGTGTGTCTCACCTCTCACACACCGCTTAGCCCGCCCAGTAGCGGTCGGCGTGTCAGCCACAGACTCCACGCGGCTGCAACGAACAGGGAGTGGAGCCAATTCGATGGCCATCTGGCCCGCTGTGTACGATGCAGGCCGTTCGATGAGTGCCACTCCGGGGCAACAGTGAGCGGAGACACACATCTACCAAACCTTCCGAGAGGCCGACGCCCCGTCAGCGATTTTGCACGGTGATAGCTGGCGGAATCGTTCAGCCGAATCCAACGGGTTTCCCTCGTCGGGTGAGTTTTGCAGCCGAAAATAGTGGGGGCGACTCCTCACAGACGCTAACAGCCGACTCGGGGATTCACCATCTACAGATCTCATTGACTACAGCCGTGGGAGGAAGTCAAAGCTGCATCTCAGACGAGCACATACCGTAGACACAACCGCACCGTGAGTAGTGCCACAATGCGTCAGACAGGCCCGTGGAGTTTAAGACAGTTCGGGCGACAACGATGGATATGGTTGATATCCTCGCCGAGAATCTCTCGGGGAAAGCCGTAATGGGGTCGAACGGGACAGAGTTAGGCGATCTATACAACATTTCGATGGATCTCAAAACAGGATCGTTATCACACCTTCTCGTGACGCCACACGACCAACTTGATGCCGGTCAGGTAGGGTACGAGCGTGACGGAGCGGGGCGGTTCCAGGTCCCCGTCAGAGCGGTTCAGGCGGTGAAAGACTACATTGTCGTCGAGCGGTAATGCACATTCTCGATAGCTCTGCGTTTATTCACGAGTACCATACCGACGAATCGACTAGCTCGATCCCGATGGTCAAAGAGGAACTCGAGGGCGAGCACGCCTACCGGTTCGACGCGATGGAAGGGGCTGGAATGCATATCCACATTCCAGCAGACGAAACCGTCGAGCGAATCGGCCGCGCCGCCACCGAGACTGGTGACGCTGAGGAACTCTCGCCGACAGATACCCGGTTACTCGCGACCGCCTTCGAACTCGACGGCACACTCGTGACCGATGACTACGCGATGCAAAACGTCGCCGAGCGACTCAACGTGACAGTCGAAGTAATCGCACGGGAGGGGATCACCGAAGAACGCGAGTGGCAGTTCCAGTGTGCGGGGTGTGGCCGCGAGTTCGACGAGAACAAAGATCGCTGTCCGATCTGCGGGAGCGATCTCACTAGAAAGAATCCAGCCTGACCTCTAGGCGGACGCTATCCAAGATCGTTACTCCCAACTGTCGACAGAACCGGGACCGACAGATTGTGGCACGATATCAGGGTGATAGTCTGACCCGACCCGGCCCGGCTCGGGCCGCTGCTCGTAGTGGTGAACGCCCGCTCGCTCTCGGACGCGAACACACAACTGAGTGGATACCAGCCTATCACACCCTCAGGTCAAACTCCGACAGTGCGATAGTGAACCCACTCGTCCACACCGGAAAGTCAGCTGGCTAGAGTCACTTTAGAAGATTCCCCTGGTTGAGGCCGGGCGAAAACATCGCTCACTCCCACCCGAGCCACAGCGGTGTAGGGAGCCGGTCAACGGCCGTTACCCCGGTGTGGTAGTGTGTCTGCGAGAACTCAGCCCTCGGTGGGGACGACTCAACGACCTCGTGAGGCTAATCTCCCGCAGGAGGGCTTCGATACGGTTTTTACCTTGCCCACAAAACTGACAGAAAATGCTGTCGCGACAGTTCGTTCGTCAGAATCCCGACACAGTTCGAGATGCCTGTGAAAAAAAGGGAATTGACGTTGATCTAGACCGGCTTCTCGAAATTGACGAGGAGTGGCGCGAACTCAAGTCGCGAGGCGATGACCTTCGCCATCAGCAAAACGAGGTGTCTTCCCAGATTGGCCAGCTCAAGCAAGAGGGGAAATCCGAGGAGGCCGAAGCAGCTATCGAGCGATCGCAGACGCTGAAAGAGAAACTTGACGGCGTCGAGACGCGTGCGGACGAACTCGAGGACCTCCTCGAAACGAAGTTACTCGAAGTCCCAGGGGTGCCTCACGAGTCCGTCCCGGTGGGCGCTGATGAGACTGCAAATATCGAGCGTCGTCAGGAGGGGTTTGACAATCTCCGTGAGCGCCCCACAGAAGTGACTCCACACTACGATCTGGGCGAGGAACTGGAGATCCTCGATTTCAATCGGGCGAGTAAGACCAGTGGAGGTGGCTTTTATTTCCTACGCGGGGATGGCGCTCGATTGGAACACGGGTTGATCCAGTTCATGCTCGACGTCCACCGCGAACAGGGATATCAGAACGTGGTGCCACCACTCCCGGTACGGAGCGCCGCGATGCAGGGGACCGGCCAGTTCCCGAAGTTCGTCGACGACGCCTACCGGCTCGGCGGCGCCAACGACGAGCCGTACGGCGACGACGATTTATGGTTGCTCCCAACCGCAGAGGTGCCAGTCACCAATATGCATCGCGAAGAGATCCTTCTCGACGAAGATCTCCCGCTCAAGTACCAAGCGCACACCCCGAACTTCCGGCGGGAGGCAGGCGAACACGGCACCGAGACCCGGGGGATCGTCCGTGTCCACCAGTTCAACAAGGTCGAACTCGTCAATTTCGTCCGTCCAGAGAACAGTTACGACCGGTTCGAGGCGCTCGTCGGAGAAGCCGAAGACGTGTTAGACCGGCTCGGTCTCCCGTATCGCATTTTAGAGATGTGTACCGGTGATCTCGGGTTCCCGCAGGCGAAAAAATACGACATCGAAGTGTGGGCGCCAGGTGACGACACGGAGGATGGCCCCGAACAGGGCGGTCGGTGGCTCGAGGTGTCCAGCGTGTCCAATTTCGAGGAGTTCCAAGCGCGTCGAGCCAACATTCAGTACCGCCCCGAACATCACGAACCGGCAGAACACGTCCACACGCTCAACGGATCGGGAGTCGCGGTTCCGCGAGTGATGGTCGCGATTCTCGAGTATTATCAGAATCCCGACGGCACGGTGACCGTCCCCAAACCACTCCGCTCGTATATGGGCGGTCTGGAACTGATTGACGGCCACGATTCGGTCGGTGAGGGGGCGCTCGGGGAGGGCTAACCGGTGGGCGATTCCATGCTCGATATCGAATATCACACACATACACGAGTAACCCATCTTGTCGATCTGCTCCGATACACACTCGAAGGAATCAGTCTTGGATTCGGCTCCTACGGCGAACCCAATATCAAAGGCCCAGGACTGTACTTTGCGATTGTTGCCGACACGTCTGTGGTCGAATTCGCCGACCCGATGGGCGAGAACTGCTGGCTGTCACGCGGGCGTGACCCGGTTGCAGACCCGGACACATTCCACGAGGCCGCGACCACGGCCGCACAGGATCGGGACGGAGCAACGATTGTTAGCGTTGATGGTGTGGTCCAGCAGCAGTTCGTTCGCTTCAGGAGTCTTACACAGTCAGAACGAAACGCGGTGGGTCACCCTGAGGGGCTCAACTACGAGCCATGGATGGGATCCCGGCATATGAGCGCACTCGACACGTCCGTTCGTGAGCCCGTCATCGCAACCCTCACCCTCAGCGAGGAAACCGGCCGTGTCAGCGTGTTTCGTGACGCCCAAATCGACACTACCGTCCGCTCTGAGTTGGGCGAAGAGTGGCGTGTAGACGACGAGTGAGTTCTCCTCCAACCGCTGTTCAACTCTCTTACAGACGGTGGATGGCCCGAGTGTCTCATGCTTCCGGGAGACGTCACCGAGATGGCCCTGACGCAGGGCCGAACAGATCAGACGGCAACGAAACCATGTCGAGCCGGATCCACTCGAGAACAGTGTTTCTCGACTTTCTCCCAGAATCCGTGTACAACGGGCGAGACCTCACGAGACGGCCGGTTTACGGATTGGCAGGCGCCTGCCGTGGATGTCCAGATGGATCAACCGAAATGTGTGATAATCCACCCTGGAGGCAGTTTAACCAGCAGTATTACTCGACGGTCAACGTTATATCGACCCTGTGACCGGTATGCGAGGCCGAGGTGTTTTTGTCTGCGCCGTGTCTATCTTGAGTGTGGAAACGCATGTGCGGTACGTCGGGGACGACGACCCCGAGAAGTGTACGGCCAGAAAGCTTGCACGGTTCGATCTCGTAGAGTTACACCGGACAGACCGAGCCACGCCGACTGGTGTCGTACTTGATCCTCACGCAGAACGGGCGCTTTCGCCAGCCGACACGGAGACGGCTGTTGACCGGGGTGTGATCGCGCTTGACTGCTCGTGGCGGTCGGCCGACCCCGAGGAGTTCGATCTTGAGGGGACGCCTCGGGCACTGCCGTACCTCGTCGCTGCCAATCCTGTCAACTTCGGGAACCCGCTCAAGCTCAATACTGTCGAAGCACTGACAGCCGCGCTGTGGATCCTCGGGGAGAAATCGAGGGCTCGGACACTCCTCGAGAAATTCACCTGGGGGGAGACATTTCTTGAATTGAACGCCGAACCGCTCCACCGGTACGCTGATTGCGCCACGTCACAGGAGGTCGTCGCTGTCCAGGGCGAGTATCTTGACCGAGACTCCTGAGTCCCCCCGAAAACGCTGGTCTCTGGAGCAGACTAAACACTCTATAGAAAGACAAAGCGAGTACCTCCGTCTTCAGGCGCGGGAGTATGTCAACAGTGATTCAGCCGTGGCCGGACCGCGTGATTCGCCGCACACGCCGGTGACTGAACGGAATATTAACTCGAGCACATAATCTTATTAATCATAGTCAATAACGACCGGCTTTATAGCAGAATTATTAATAACGCTTCAGACACTAGTGAGGAGTAATGAGCGATGGCACCGGACCCCCGGGATGTGACGGTGAAGACTCGGCAAGCCGGACACCAGCCAGCGGTGAAGAGCCGTCTTCGGAGGGAGACCGACTTCAGCTATCAGTGCCATCGATGGACTGTGCGACCTGCGCGGGCAAAGTCGAAGACGCGCTGGACCGTCGGGGGGTTCACGAGGTAGACACGCAGCCGACGGCGGGCACTGTCAGTATCCAGTTTGATCCCACGCGAGTAGATGAGAGTGCAGCGAGAGATGCTATCGAGGCGGCAGGATACAATGTTGAGGGAACCGCGTCCGAGGGGGTAGCCGCTGAGCGATCACTCTTCCAGACCCGTCGAACGGCCGGGATTGCGCTCGGAGCGGGGCTTCTCGGGGTCGGGCTCAGTCTCGAGTGGGTGATTCCCGCCGTGAATTCCACGGTAGGGAGCTACGGCCCGTGGACGATCACCAGCGCATGGATCGCGTACGTGAGCGCGGTTGCCACTGCAGGAGTTCCGGTCATCCGAAGTGGGATCTACTCGCTCCGGACCCGGTCGCTCGATATCGATCTTCTGATGGCCGCCGGGATTGTCGGCGCAATCGCTATCGACTACCCGTTCGAGGCGGCGACACTCGCGGTTTTGTTCTCGACAGCTGAACTGTTGGAGAGTTACTCGATCGATCGTGCACGGAACTCTGTCCGGGAACTCATGGAGCTGTCACCCGATGAAGCGACAGTGATACGTGACGACACAAAACAGATTATTCCTGCCGACGAAGTCCGAATCGGCGAGACGGTAGCCGTCAAACCCGGCGAGCGAATTCCCGTTGACGGGACCGTGAGCGACGGGCGAAGTGCTGTTGACGAGTCACCCATCACCGGCGAGTCGGTGCCGGTCGATGTGGAACCGACTGATGAGGTATACGCAGGAGCAATCAACCAGGTCGGGTATCTCGAGATTGCGGCGACAGCGAGAGCCGACGAATCCACGCTCGCGAAAGTGGTCAACCTGATCGAGACAGCCGGGAGCGGCGATACCGACGCCGAGCGGTTCGTTGACCGATTTGCCGACGTGTATACCCCAGTGATTGTCGGACTCGCGGTCGTGACGGCAGTAGTCCCTCCAGTGGTTGGTGGCGGGTCGTTCACCACGTGGTTTATTCGTGGGCTCACGCTACTGGTTATCGCGTGTCCGTGTGCGTTCGTCATCTCGACACCGGTGAGTGTGGTCTCTGGGGTGACTGCTGCCGCCCGGAACGGGGTTCTCGTGAAGGCCGGCAAACATCTTGAGATGGCAGGCGATGTCGATACCGTCGCTGTCGACAAGACCGGGACACTCACTACTGGTGAGTTGTCGGTAACGGACGTGATTCCGCTCGCCGGTAGCGGAGAACGCGATGTGCTGTCGTGTGTGGCGGCTCTTGAGCGACGCAGTGAACACCCCATCTCGGAGGCAATTGTTGACCGCGCTGAGACAGCCGATATCGATATCCGGGAGACAACCGACTTCGAAGCAGTCACTGGCCGCGGTGTCCAGGCGACAGTTGACGGGACACCTCACTACGCAGGGAACCCAGCGCTGTTTCGCGAACTCGGGTTCGATCTTGAACACGCACATCTCCAGACAGACGGCGGGCGTCTGACTGAGGACGCGGCAACGGAGTTCCCGGCGGAAACAGAAACCGACGTAGAACAGCTTCTGGGAGAAGTTGACGAGTGTGATCACGGGAGCTATCTCGATTTGTTGAATCAGACGATCCCCCGGCTGCAAGAACAGGGCAAGACGGTAGTACTCGTGGGGACAACCGAGCGACTCGAAGGGATTGTCGCGGTGGCCGATACAGTGCGACCGGAGGCTGCGTGGACGGTTGATCGGTTGCGAGAGGCCGGCGTTGCCGAGGTTGTCATGCTGACGGGCGATAACAAGCGCACTGCCGAGGCGATCGGCCAGCGTGTCGGTGTCGACGACGTGCAAGCCGGGTTACTTCCCGATGAGAAAGTCACTGCCGTTCGCGAACTTCGCGCAGATAGCGAGGTGATGATGGTGGGTGATGGAATCAACGACTCCCCCGCACTGGCGGCCGCGACAGTCGGCGTGGCGATGGGCGCCGCTGGAACCGATACCGCTCTCGAAACTGCTGACGCTGCGCTGATGGGCGACGATCTAACACGACTCCCGTATCTGATCACCCTCTCTACGCGGGCTCGACGGGTGATCCGGACGAACATTGTCGGGTCACTCGCAGTCAAAGCGATCCTTGCCCTTGGGGCTCCTCTGGGATACGTGACGATCGCTATGGCGGTGATTGTCGGTGACATGGGGATGAGCCTTGGCGTGACCGGAAATGCGATGCGACTGGCACGGATCTCGCCCGCTGAGCCGTCTGAAAAAGAACTCACGCGAGCCAGTTCACAACACTGAGACGAAGACTCCCGGGTGATTGATCCCACGCATGTGCTAGTATGGACGACGGAAGGAACAGTCGGATCCGTGCGAACGCGTTCTCTGCTCCCTGCTTCTCGTGAGACAGCGGAATCATTACCATTGGCGAGAGAAATCGTATATGGACTTGAAGCGTCTAGAAGTCGCCCTGGCCGAAAAATACGGTGGTGATGGGAGCGAGCGGCGGGTTATTGCACGGCAGGCACGCGACCTTGCAGATTCAGGGAAGCCCGAGAGTGACCGTGATCACCCTCTC
>JAQCMZ010000535.1 GCA_028274825.1 Haloferacaceae archaeon | reverse complement strand
AGTCAGCGGTTTCACTCGGACATCCAGTGCATGTCGCGCCCGAATCTCTCGTTGGCGTTCGGGAAACCCCTGGTCGCGGTGCTGTCGCAGATTGCTGAGTTCGGCGTCGACGTCTTCGAGTTCCGTTTTGAGCTCTTTGCGTTCCTTGAGTGCGTCTACGCGTTCGCTTTCGTCGCTGCTACTGATTCGGTCACTCAGGTCATCGATCTTCTCGGATAGGCTCGACTGCTGCGTTTCAAGTTCTTGGATACGCTGCTGCTGCATCTGTCGGAATTCTTCTACCTCGGCGTCGGCGGCCCGGGAGGCTTCTTGATGTATATCGTCGATTGTGTCTTGAACGCGCTCAACAACCTGTTCACGCGCTGTTTCGAGAAGTGGCTGTATATCCGAAGGGGCGATGTCGGCTTGGTCGCTGGCTAGTGTGTCAGCATCCGGTGACGCAATCTCCATGAAGGTCTGCTCCAAAGCCGGGAGGTGGTCCTTGGAGCGAGTATCAACTGCCACTGCTCGGAGGAGTTCGGTCTGATATTCACTGACGGTCTCGATGCTAACTCGAAAGAGTACGACAATTGCTGTCCGGTCGTAGTAGGGTGTGAAGTCCGTATTTCTAACTTCAACCTCGCTTGTGCGGAGCCATTCGGGAATCTGGATATCGGTTTTGTCAGTCTGGATCGCAATTTTTCCCGTCGGTGTTTGTTCACTCGCTTCGGTGAGGAGTGTCTGGAAGAACGGGCTCTCAGGGTAGAGTGGTTCGGCACTTTGGTCGTCGACGTCGTCGCCACAGATCAGCGTCAGGGATTCTGTCAGTAGCTCACTCTCGACCTCGTCTGGAGTGTTGATTGTCCATCGGTTGCCCTGCTTGTCGATATCGCAGCCGAGTGACCGGAGATACTGTTCGGTGAACGTTTCGACAGCCGACTGTGTCACGGGAACGGCAGCGTCAGTCATCACTGGCCCCCAAGTCGAAACCGTCGAAGACGCCGCTGTTGAATTCCTCCAATTTATCCGCGAGTTCACGCTGTTCCTGGAGGTCTACAGCCATGTCGTCGAAGTCGTTCTCCAGATCAACCTCGGAGCCAGCGTTCACCAGCCGTTCGAAGATTTCGTCTTCGAAGCTGGTTCCGGACTCCTCCAGCCGGCTCAGTATTGAGCTCAGCTCGCCGACACTCTGCTGGAAAAGGTCGATCTTGTGATACAGTCGGTCCAGTACGTATTCCTCAACGGTATCCTTTAGCGCCATGTTGAAGATATAGACGCTACGCTTCTGCCCGATACGGTGGATACGGCCGATTCGCTGCTCGACGCGCATCGGGTTCCACGGTAGGTCGTAGTTCACGAGAATATTGCAGAACTGGAGATTACGGCCCTCGCTCATCGCGTCAGTCGAAACGAGAACACCACCTTCCGCTTCGAAGTCCTCTACAATCTGCTCTTTCTCCTCGCTGGAGTGTCCACCATGGAACGAGTGGACGGTGTAGCCCTCTGAGGCGAGTCTATCGAGTACTTGGCGTTGTGTCGCCCGGAACTGCGTGAAAACGATGACACGCCCCTTCTCGACGTTATCGCGGGCCTCTTCGACAATGTCGAGGAGGCGTTCCTGCTTGGTTACAGTCTCAATCCCCTCAATGAGGTCCATAATCGACTCCAGCTCGTCGGCGTGCGTGAGTTCCGACTGTTCGTCCAGCCGCTTCTCGATAGTATGTTTGAGCGCCGCAGGACTACTGACAACCTCTTTCTGCAAGAGCATCAGCACCAACTTCTGACCTTGGTTTTGCCCGTACGCACCCTTGACGTAGTCCGAAACTGCTTGGTAGAGTTCTCGTTCCGCCGGCGACGGGTCGAACGTTCGCGTATCAACAGTCCGGTCGGTGAAGTCGATATCCGTTTCGGCCCGTCTATTCCGAATCATCACCTTGTGCAACCGCTCGTGGAGTTCGTCCCGATTGACGAGCGTCTCCTGGCTACTGTCGATGAAGTACTGGTGGAACACATCTCTCGTTCCGAAGAGGCCAGGACGGAGCAATGAAACGACGTTGTAGAGGTCGGTGAGTTCATTTTGAATCGGCGTCGCCGTCAGGAAGAACGCATAGTTGTAGGTGAGTCGGTCGATGAGGTCGTAACGGTCAGTATCCTCATTCTTTACGTAGTGGGCCTCGTCGAGGACGAGTACGTCCCAATTCCGCTTGAGAACTGTCGAACGATGTCGGTCACTTTTCGCGGTATCGATGCTGGCGATGATGTAGTCGTGATCGTCGAAGCCGCTGAACTCATCGTCGTAGTTGCAGACGAAGTCGAGGCCGAACTTTTCCCGAAGCTCCGCTTGCCACTGCTTGGCCAGCTGTGCAGGCGTCAGAATGAGAACCGAGTCATTTGTCTCCCGGAAGTGCATCTCCTTCAGAATCATCCCGACCTCGATAGTCTTGCCCAAACCGACTTCGTCGGCGAGCAAAGCTTTGCCGTCCATCTCGAAAAGTGCTCGATACGCAGCATCTACTTGGTGTTCGAGCATCTTCACCGAATTCTCGTCTAACTGCTTCAGGGCGCGGAGTTCAGAGTCCGGCTGGCCGGCTTGGAGGCGAGTAGCTTGGAGGCTCTGTATGTGATCGTCGCCGTCTTGGGACAAGCTTTCGAGAAGATTGTCTGCAGATTCGTGGGTGACCTCGACATCAACGAGGTCGTAGCCATCCATGGTCACTCAATGACCAGTGATTCTAAAATACGTTTTGTGATGATTGGCTTTGGTGAAATCCTATTCTTCGGAGAGGTTCTCGGGTGAAACAGCCGGTAAGTAGGTGTGCATACAGAGCGCGGACTCACCTGTTGTCATTCACACCCTTAATTTCAGATTTCAGAATCATGACATTCCTGTCAGTATATTTTGAAACCAGTACTGTTTCGATAGCTTCTACAAATTTTATTAGGTTATCTTCTACTTTCTCCGGCTTACTTGAATAAATATCTACTATCAGGCTCCCCCTTTTAGGTGGGTGAACAAGCAGATCGGCTTCATTATACCAAGGATGAGATTGCAGTTCTTCCAGAATATCTGGAACGCGCTGTGACTTTGGTATACCATCATGATTACGAAGCCTTTGTATAAATGTGAGACTGATAGACGTGTCACCGTTGCTTCCAAAAATCGCCTTTCTCAGCCTATAACGAATGCTGCGCGTGTTTTCTGAGCAAGAAATTTTTTCGATTTGGATAGTATGAGATACCACATCGGAATCCGCAGGCATTTGAATAGTGTACTCTCCACCGTCAAAAGAATCTCTTATAGCTCGTTGTTGTTCATGGATATCCCGAGTCATATTTGATCTCCATATTAAGAAACTCAAAAGCGCTGCAAGGACAGAAAACACCAGTATGAGAAGGTTTAGAACTAGCTCAAGACCAACCATATGTTGAAACTGTGTGATTGGGCCATAAGAACGTTCGGCTACCTTGTGATGTCAGCTACCGGGTCAAAGTCCTATGAGATTACTTCTCGCTGTGATATTACTATAGTCTGTACTGACCGCATCAAGCCATAGCATATCATCTGATGAGGGTTCAACAAAGCATGATGATTGTATAATTGATATCAAAAAACGTGCGCTGTGACCGCACGTACTTCCCGGGCCAGTTCCCGCCACAGAGGCAAGGAAGTGGCCCGTATCCATGCTAAACAATTGACCGACGGAGCATAATTATAACCCCACTGTGTAGGAGTTCCCCACCATCATCAGACAGCATTACGACCATAGTGTTTATTGCGCCATACTGATGTGTGTTTGAGTATCAAGATGGCAGAAACAACGGCGCTGTCGCAGACTCTCGCGGACACGGTCACCCTGAGCCGTGAGTTGCGAGAGGAGGGGCAGATCGACGGCCAAGTGAAGCTCTACAACGTCGACGACGACGGCGAGTTCGAGTCCGACGCCGACCTCTTCTTCGAACGCACGCTGATGACACAGGGCCTGAGAGAGGCGCTGTCGATTCTCCGCGATTCGTTGACCGGTGAGGACCCGCGTGGGACACACATCCTCTACGGGCCCTACGGAAGCGGCAAATCCCACCAGATGGTGGCGCTCTACCACTGCTTCGACGACCCCGCTGCGGCCGGGACGTGGGCCGCCGATTCTATCGATGGGTTTGAGGATGCCCTCCCTGATTCCGCGATTCCCATCACGGTCGCTATGCACAACGAGCAGTACGAGCACCTGTGGGAGCCGTTCTTCGAAGCGCTGGACTACGACCCCGGGACGTTCGAGTCCGGCGGCTACCCCGACATGCAGACGATTCAGGACGCCGTCGGCGACGA
>JAQCMZ010000529.1 GCA_028274825.1 Haloferacaceae archaeon | reverse complement strand
ATTTCAGAGACGAGAAACATGGAAATCGGAATGGTGTTGAACGTGTCTTTAGAGAAATAAGACGCCGAACTATCTGTTTCTCAAACTGTTTCAGCAACGCCGAAGCAGAAACCGTCGACGACTGGATCAGATCGTTCAGCTTCGCATGGAATCAGCTTATCTGAACACTACGCAAACAGCGGTGTATTCGTTGAGAATGTGGAAACTGTTCAGTGAGATACATTACTCTGAGTTGTCTGAGTCTGGTTCAGAGACACGCACGAGTTTCACAGTGGCACCTTCCCATGCAACTGGTGCATAGATGTGTGCGCCTCCGTTGCCAAACGCTTTGACTTCTTTTTCGAGGATTTCATCACCCTCAATTTCGTAGTAGTCAGACACAGATCTACATATGGACCAAATATGTAAGTCTCTGTTGATACGCTATAAACTTGTCTCATACTAAATTAGCCAACAGTTGAGAACCCTTCGAGCAGTCTCTATTTTGCTGTGAGGTGTGTTACAGAAGTCGCAATCTGATTGAACGAGACGGCCGGAACATACCGTTGAAGGGTAGATTGTGTGGTTCTGGTAGTGCAGTGTGACCACGAACGGTGTTTTTGTGAATCGTGATCGTGAATCATTAGGTCGTATCAGATCAGGTTGAGTCAGGCTACACCTCGTCTCACCCTGCTCGCTCACGGTCTGTGCTGTTCGTCGTGACCGGTTTACTCGCCGTGAGGAACCGTATCTCGTGTCTCGGGTCTCGGGACTCGACTTTCTAACAGCTCATACGATTTTGATCTGTCGTCTGTATATCACAATATCATGTTTGATACGCTGGCGAAGGGCTTATACTCGATTCAGGCCTCACTTCATACAGTGACAGAGCCAGTGGACGAGGAGAAGCGGTCGACTCTCAAGCGGTTTGCAGCCGTCGGAGCTGCCGGGCCGTTCGTCGGGACGGCTACTGAGGAGAACACCGACGACAACAAAACCCGAGAGGCAATCCGCGGATATCTCTCCACCACGCCTGGCGCCCACTTTTCGAAACTCCGTGACGAACTCCAGTTAGGCACGGGTGAGACTCAGTATCACCTCAGAAAACTCGAGAGAGACGCTACCATCGAGTCGCGAAAAGACGGCGATTACCGACGCTTCTTCCCTGCCAAGCAGTTTTCTGCGTTCGAGCAGACAGCACTTGGCTATCTCCGCCGTGAAACATCGCGATATATTGTCGTCACACTGCTCCAGAATCCGACTACCAACGCCAGCGATATCGCTGCCAGGGCAGGTGTCTCAGCCGCGTCGGTCAGCAGGGCCGCCGCTTCGCTCGAATCAGCCGGGATTTTGACTCGTGAGTCGGGATACAGCCTCCAGCATCCCGAAACGCTGACGCTGCTGCTGGTGCGATATGCTGGTTCGTTCGATGAAACCACCATCGAATTTGCGGCCAATGCGGATCAAATTCTCGAGTATAGTCCTGAACGCTGATACTCTCAGCCGTAGAATTACAGTAACTGGTAGCCACCACCATATTCGTCTTTTGCTCAGGTTGAGCCTTCGCCCAGAATGACCTTCCCAGTGTAGCCAGTCGAGATACCCAAATCAGTCATACTCGGTGAACCCAGTTCGTGGGGGCTAACCGGAACGTCAGGCAGTCACCATCCAAGTCGTGCCTGAGGAATACCCCCACTTTTCGATTGAGAGGTCTGTGGCGGCGTCAGTCACGGCGGGCATGTTCGTTCCGACCTCCTTGGCGGACAACTCGAGATCGGCGGCGATCAAGCGAGACTTGAAATACGTGCGGTCGGAGGCGTGGTTCTGTAGATACTTCAGAATACGGCGTTGCTTGTCGGAGAGTGACTTCGAGTCATTACAACCAGCGGTTGTTGTGCTCATACACATACGTAGCGGGGATAGCTCAATAGGGCGTTTGGTACGACCGGCTAACCGGCGATAACGGCGAGATATGCCATACACGACCGAAATCACGACATCGAAGAGGCCATAGCAGGCAAAGACGGTACAATCAGTTAATTATCGACACCATGCCGTCATGGTCCGAGTGGCAGATACCCTCCGGCCCCGTGAGGTGGGTTTCAGTGCCGTTGGGTTCAGCCACTCGTCTTGAGAGCCATTATGACGGGCACTGAAGGGTCTGATGTCACACGCGCGTCTGACATAATGTTTTATTCGTGTACTCGCTACTCGGGGATATGACCAGTCTCTCCGAGGCGTATGTTGACAGAGGCGGGCCGAGTCTCGGACGGCTCTACCTGGGGGTTGGACTATTCATCGGTGGAGTGGTCTTGTTACTCGCGGCCATCATCACAGCTGGGACGAATCTCGTCACAGCGCAGGGATACTCGCTAGGCGATATCCGTCTGTGGGGCGGGGTCCTTGGTGGGGTTGGTGTGGCGGTTGCCATGTTCGGAGTGCTCACCGTGCTGCCATCGAGTCGGACGACGCGGGCCATGGCCGTCGTTGGATCGTCAGTAATGTTGTTGGGAACTGCATTGTTCTATTATGCTTACCCATGCCGATGGATCGGGGCCACCTGCGGGGCAGGACTTACCGATATGACGCTTCCCACTGCGGGAATTTACTTCCTCGGGGCGGCAACAACTCTGTGGGCGCTCTTTGTCGGCGTGGCGAATTTTAAAACACGGAACGACCCGGGCGGAACCGTCAAAATGGAGGTCACACATATGGGAGAAACCCAGGTCGTCGAACTCGATCGGTCAGAGCTGGAGGGGGTCGGAAGTGTTGGATTTTTCGGGGCCACTCCGTCTGGAAGCGTGAATACCCGGACAAGCAGTTCTAACCCGACATCTGACGGCGGCACCTCGACACAGAAGGTCCGGTCGCCGCTTGATGAGACTGAAGACGCCGAAATCATCGGCTCGGGAGGCGGCTCAAATCAGCGTCGTCAACCCGGATCGACACAGGCTTCCACGTCACCAGAAACCAAGTCTCACTCCGCGGGAACTCCCGACTCAGACCGCGCAAATAACCCCTCAACCCGACAATCAACCGCCGAGACACGGTCACCTGACGATCGCTATTGCGGGAGTTGTCAGCACTTTGCGTACGTGCGTTCGGAAGGCGGGATGAAGCCGTACTGTGGGTTCCACGGAGAGCGGATGGACTCGATGGATGCCTGTGAGGAGTGGAGTCCCAATTGACCGGGGTCGCAGAACAGGGGCGGACTGAACCAGGTTTACAGCTATACACTCAGTCAGAACGTGGCTAGACATGACAGTTTGTAGCTCACAAAAGCGTGGGTACTCTGGGTGGTAGAGATTAAAAAGAGAGACACTCTCTTGAGCCACCAGCCCGTCTCGACACACCGAGAAATTTCGGTTATAGAATAGAGAGAGAGAAAACCCACGGCCCCAGCCCTGGGATGAATTCTGACAGTTACTACCCGCTGATCCACATCTCGTCTAGTTGTTCCGTCTGCAGGACGTGTTGGGTCGGCTGTCCACGGCTGTAGCCGTGTTCTTCTGTGAATTCTGAAACGTGCGAGAGGTGAGCAAGTCAGTTACACGGCAGACAGCCGTTGGCGAACTGTTTCCCAGTGGCTTCCTTTCCAGAACAACTGGTCACACTCGTCACATTGCCATACAGGGCCTTCTGCAGGAGCGTGAGCTGGCCGGTCGAATTCGGCCGGGAGCTTCTGTAATCGGCCGTTACAGTTCCCGCATCGAGCAGATTTCTCGGCCAATCCGATTCGAAAGCCAGACTCGCGGAGTTCACCGAGTTGTTCTAGAATCTCTTTGGATTCGACCAGTACGGATTGTTCTAGGCGGTGCGCTAAGCTTCTCTTGCGAGTGATTAACAGTCGCTCCTCCTCGCGAGCGAGATTCTGAAGTTGATCATCAGCCTCAATTCCACGGTCAAGCGCGTATGCAGCGTCATATCCACACATGCGAAGATAGCGCGCGAGTTTCCCTAACATGGCGTCTACCAGCAGTCCAGTATCTCGGGTGATCGGTGGCTTGTCGGCAACCTCGGCTACCTCCTGTGGGGTTGTGACCTCATCAGTGGCATCTGTCGAGCCGCCATCAGCGAAGCGTCGTCCGGGTGGCTTGTGGTCTCGGTGTGGTGGATCGCCACTCATGATTCGAGAAATGCGCGTAACTCGTCTGCCGATTTCGTATTGATCACGTCCGCGGGTTCGGCCCATCCACGTCTGGCCGTGTGGATTCCGTACCGAACATTGTCAAACTCGCGGGGACTGTGTGCGTCAGTATTGATCACAATCGGCGCACCAGCCTCCACTGCTACCCGAATCAGCGGGCCGTCTGCGTCGAGTCGCGCGGGATTGCTATTCGTCTCGATGGCAACACCATGATCGGCTGCGGCTGTGGCTATCGCGTGGAGGTCTATCTCGAGTCCGCGACGACTGGTGATTAGCCGCCCGGTTGGGTGCCCGAGAATGTCGACAGATGGATGCTCGATCGCTCGGACGAGTCGGTCAGTCGCAACTTGTCGACCCTGGTCGAGTGCACTGTGTGGTGATGCCACGACGAGATCGAGATCCGCCAGGGTTTCCTCGTCAGTCGTCACCACTCCGTCGGCGTCGATATTGGCCTCGACGCCGTGAAACACCTCGATAGGGAATTCATCGGCCGCCTCTCGAACCGCCTGTGTTTGGTCAGCCAGGTCTCCCTCCGAGAGTCCGGTTTCGCCGAAAATCCCCGGCCCTTCAGCGTGGTCAGTCACTGCGTGGTACTCGTAACCGCGGTCAATGGCCCCCCGGAGCATCTGCTGGATGGTGAATCCCCCGTCAGACCACTCAGTGTGTGTGTGCAGATCCCCGCCAATCGCGGCCTCTTCGACCAACTCTGGGAGGTCTCGGTCTGCAGCCGCTTGGATTTCGCCGTTATTCTCGCGCAGTTCTGGCGGGATCCACGACAACCCCACTGCCTCGTACATAGCTTCTTCTGACTCGCCGGCGACACGCTCGCCGACGCGCTGACCCGCATCAGGGGTATCAATCTCTGAAACATCAAACACGCCGTACTCGTTCATTTTTAACTCCATGTCCAGCGCGCGGTTCCGAAGTGTCACATTGTGTGCTTTGCTCCCGGTGAAGTACTGAAGCGCGGCGCCGAACTCCTCGGAGCCGACGACTCGGAGGTCAACGCGGAATCCGTCCGCACGAACGCTGGCTTTCGTCTCACCAGCCTCGATTTCCGCGTCGACTGCCGGCCACGAGAGAAACGCTTCGACGGCCGCATTCCCGTCGGGTGCCCCCACGAGAACGTCGATATCGCCGACTGTCGGTCGCCACCGACGCATCGACCCTGCGGTCTCGACGGCAGAGACTGTGTCTGCGCTCTTGAGGTGGTCGAGCACGTCATCCGCCACCGGCCGAGCTTCCCCCAGACGCTCTCGCTGCTGAGCTTCCCGGGCAAATGAGATATTCTCGCGAATGTTTGCTTCTGTTTTCGGGCCGAATCCTTTCACCTCACGGATCTCTTCAGCCTTCGCGGCGGTTCCCAACTCTTCGAGGGTGGTAATCCCGAGAGTTTCGTACAGGGCGCCGACGGTCCGGGGTCCGACCCCCTCAATAGCAGTTAGCGTCTCTATATCGACTGGAAGCTCTGAGCGAAGCTCTTCGAGTTCCTCGATTTCTCCGGTCGTGAAGTACTCCACAATTTTCGACGCAATCGCGTCTCCGACACCGTCAATCTCCGCCAGCGCGTCATCACCTTCGCCCGCGAGATTCTCGATTGGCGACTGATACTCCCGAATATTTTCTGCCGCGCGCCGGTATACACTGGGTTTGTAGTTGGTCCCGCGTGCCTCCTCCAGGTCGGCGAATTCCTCGAAGAGAGTGGCCACTTCATCGTTGCGACTCATTGGTGAATGTTCGACCGGCTGGGACTTAACGGAACTGGACGCTTCTCGTCTTGACGCTTCTCCCGCGATAGAGTTGTTCGTTCACCGGCAGATGGTGATTGTCAGAGCAGATCCCCCAGACAAGAGTATTCACGGGGGAGATCAAGAGACGCTTGTCAGTGGGTGATGATTCCCAGACAGCCAGCTCACAGTCGGCCGCGATGATCGCTTCCACCGTCTTTCTTGCCGAGTGCCTGCTGGAGGAAATTCATCCAGCGTTTCCGGTCTGCCGTCTCCTTTCGCTCGGCTTCCGTCGCAATATCGACCGGTCGAAGATTCTCAACTGCGTTCAACGCGCGGTCGATTCCAATGATACTGTCGGCGAGACGCTGTCCTTCTTCATGAGTCACACAGTTGTCTTCGATTTGCTCGAGACGTGTGAGTCGCTCGCGACGAAGATTCCGTTTCGCCTGCTCGACACGGTCTCGCTCGCCGGAGGGTACCGTGTCTCGTCGCTTAATCTCGAATACGAACGTCTGGAGATCGATTTCTTCATCCTGTATCTCGATTGCAGTCGGGATTTCTGCACCGACTGTCGCCGCCTCGCGATTGACACGCTCTAATAATTGCCTCCGCTGGTATTCTTTCACTACGTGACGATTGAATCCGGACTCACTTTCTTCCTTCGGCAGCGCACGGGTCGAGAGAACTCACCGCGTCTCGAACGGTACCGGATCGTCACTCGTTTTGTGTAAATGCCAGCGGTCGATGAGAAGGTCAATGCCGTCTTCAGTGACTCTGAATTCGGCGGTCCCGTGTGTGCCATCATGAGGGAGTGTGTCAAATGCCACGCTCTCTCCGTCAGATAGCTCCGTAGGGTCACCACATGCCACTAAGCCTGGTGTATCTGCTGTCGACCCGGTATCTGGGCGGAGCGGGACAGATTCCTCGTCGAGTGGGCCGTCATACTCCACACGGAGTGTCCCACCGTCGCGTAGGACCACCGCCGATTTGATCTCTCGATAGGAGACGTAACTCCCCGAGAGTCGATCAAAAAGCCGACGACGCTGCCAGTACGGCACCGCAGCCGCAGGCTGCTTCCCGGTCAGAATTGCGAACACGGCCTCGCCAACTGTTCGCAGAGGATACTCCGGTGCTGTATTGGTCGCGACGGCGACTCCCAACTCCAGTCCGGGTGCGAATCCAGCGTATGCGGCTGACACTGCAATCGAGCCCGAGTGGCCGATCACGGGTTGACCACACACCTCCCGTACACGCCAACCATATCCATATACACCTGCAGGCGTCTGGACACGGCCATCGTGGAGTCGGTCGCTCTGGCGTTGTGGAAGCAGTTGACTCTCGTCGAGACTTCCACGACGAAGCTGGCACCGGAGATACGTCCCCAATTCGCGAACGGACGTCAACACACCCCCCGCAGGGTAACTTACCTCGCGTGTCGGCAAACTTGCGGGTATCAGCTCATCGGCTTCGATTAGATAGGGAGTCGCAGAGTCACCGTCGCGAGCGAATTCGCCATCGTCGAACGTTGCTCGTTGCATCCCTACTGGTGTGAACACGTGATCCGCGACGTACTCTGGGAACGCGACGCCGGTGTGCCCCTCGATAACCTCGCCGAGAAGACAGTATCCCGTGTTGCAGTAGTGCCAGTCTTCTCCCGGTGGTGCCGTTCGTTCGGCTCGCGCGTTTGCAACGTGTGCATGGAAGTCTTCACGATCTCCCAGTGGGATCCCAGGTTCACCCCGACGGATCCGTCGGGCGATCAGCGCCTCACTCACTCCGAGTGACGGGTATCCAGAAGTGTGCGTCAGCAGGTGCTTGATTCGGACAGGTTGTTGATCATTGGGGGAACTGTCGTCGAGTTGGGCGTCTGAGTCAGTGGTTAGCCCGATGTCGAAATCGAGATGATCTGCGAGGGGGTCCTCAAGAGAGAGCATTCCGGCCTCGGCGAGTTGCAAGATGGCAGTTGCAGTAATCGATTTCGTGATCGACCCAACGCCGTAGAGTGTGTCTGGTGAGGCCGCCCGGTTCCCCGCGAGGTCACGCGAGCCAAATGCGTCAGCATATGCCTCCCCGCCCGGCCGCACGACAGCAATGCTCAACCCGGGGATAGGGTCTTCTCGCAGAACACGACGGAGAAATCGACCGAGTTCTCGGGCGGTGTCAGGTCCCAGCGACGATGCAGCCGCGAACTCGCCAATCGGTCGGTCACCGAATTCGTCGTACGGGTCGTTGTCCATGTGAAAGTAGATTCCGTCCCGGCGAGAATAAATCCCGCCCTGCTGTCGACGTTTCTCAGCCGAATCCGGCGACTCCAGTCGTAGAGGAGCTCAAGGGGACACTCATAAACTGGTTCGATGATGGATTTTCGCGTTCGGATACAACCAACTCTATTGGCGCCGTTTCCCAGTCTTGCTCGCTCTGTTCGGTCCAGTCGCTTCCTGAGGACGGGGGCATAGCAGCCACGATACTGCTATGTGACCCGAGGTGAACCGCAAGTCCGGCCAATTCCGCTGACAATTAATTGTGTGCCTTCTCGAGGTCCATCAGCCATATTCGAACACCTCTGGAAGCTCTGTCAGCGGTGACTCAGCAATATCGATGAATTCTCCGCCGGTAGCTTCAATGCCCCCATCAGTCGCCGGATTATCACCCACGTGAATTAATGCGGTGGTGTCACAGTCGAGTGCAGAAGCGATGTGCTCGAAGATCCGTTCATCAGGTTTGCGCCATCCGCACGCGAGACTCGTCACCACCGCGTCGAATTCTTCGTGAAGATCAGCCCGGATTACAGTCCGTCGCACCAGTTCCGGTACTGTGCAGTTCGAGCAGAGCCCGACAACACCAGCCTCACGGGCTGCTTCGATGGCAGCCTCGGCTCCTGGCTTCCGGCTCACGCCAGGATCGAACGCTGCGACGATCGCCCGCCTCACAGCGCTGTTTCCCGGCTCGACTCCGCGAGAAGACAGCGCTGCCCCTACGTGCGCCGGCAACGGGATTTCCGCGCCTTCCGGCGCTTCAACGTGATGTTCACGGTAGGCCGCTCCGAAGTCGTCCGGAACCGAGACACCCCTGTCTGCAAGTTCTTCAGCGACTACAGCCGCCGGGTCTTCCGGCCGGTCAACCTCTACGAGCGTGCCGAACAGATCGAAACTAACGGGCACGTCCGTTCAGTTGTTGTCGGACAGTTTGTATGCTCCGGTCAGTCCAGTATGAGTCACCTGTCTGTGAGTCTGCGCCACGACTGAGTGCGCTCAGTCGTCTTCTACACCGGGCGCCAAACGCGAGAAGAGCGTGGAGACACTGCCTGCAGGAAGCGTTTTTCCGCCTCAACAGGGGAGAATCATTCCAGAGGAGTCAGAATACGTATCGAGTCCGGTTCTGACCCTGTCCGAGCTCGACATGGCGCGTGAATGGATAGCTGTGGCGTGGCGTCGGTGAGAGTGGAGTGAAGTGAGATACCACGGTTGACCCACATCGGGAGGTCGCCTGCGGAGTCTCGCGCCGCTGTGTCACCATTGGATAGCCGTGACAGCGGTATCGAGGTGAAAGCCACCCGGTTAGCAGGTCCCAGGCGCTGAGCCCCCGTCCTCAAGAAGCGACCGAAGGGAGCGAGTAGGAGTGGGTAGTTCACGCGTGTCCTCTCTCTGCAGGGTGAGGGGGTCAGCAGCCTGCCAGCAGACCGATACCTACAGGGGTCCGGATACGCTTCGTTTAGTATGGACCAGATCGACGTCGAACCGGTCGAAGACGCCGGAGAAGAGAAGCCGGGTGTCCCGGAAGACGAGTCCGGTCTCGCTGTCGCCTCAGCGGAGACAGATCTTCCGGCAGGCGTCGACGCACCCGAATACGTGCTCTACGGCGGGAAAGGTGGTGTCGGGAAGACAACGATGGCGGCAGCAACGGCGCTTTCATCTGCTGCCGGAGGTGTCGCCACACTCGTTGTTTCGACCGATCCAGCACACTCACTATCCGACACGCTAGGTGTCGAGATTCCGGCCCGGCCCACGCAGATTCGGGAAGATGTCCCACTGTTTGCCGCAGAGATCGACCCTGAGGCGGCCGCCGAGGACGGCGGTATTTTTGGCGGTGAAGAGGACCCACTCGGCGGGATGAGCCAGATGGGAGAGGAGTTGGGTCCCATGGGTGAGATGATGGGAGACGACCCCGGTGATTTCCTCGGCGGAACAATGCCTGGTGCAGACGAGGCCGCAGCGATGCGACAGCTTTTGGAGTATCTTGACGACCCCCGGTTTGATCGGGTCGTGGTGGACACAGCCCCGACAGGCCACACGCTTCGGCTGCTTCAGCTTCCGGAGATGATGGAGTCAATGGTCGGGCGGATGATGAAATTCCGCCAGCAGTTCCAGGGGATGGTAGACGGTGTCAAAGGGATGTTCGGCGGGGGAAGTGCCGACGCTGCTGATGAGCCAGATCTCGACGCGCTTCAAGAGCGTATCGAGCGGCTCCGAGACGTGCTCCAAGACCCCGACCAGACAGATTTCCGGGTTGTCCTGGTTCCAGAAGAGATGAGTGTGGTCGAATCCGAGCGGTTGATCGAGCGGCTCGGCGAATTCGGGATCCCCGTTGAGACGGTCGTCGTCAACCGGGTGATGGAGAATCTCGCCGATGTGGTCGATATCGACTCAGAATGGGTTGTCTCACCGGATCTGAACGATTGTGAATTTTGCCAGCGCCGGTGGGATGTCCAACAGCGGGCACTGTCTCGGGCGACGGAATTATTCCGTGGTAGGCAAGTCAAACGGGTCCCGCTGCTCGCTGAAGAGGTGCGTGGCGGAGAGGCGCTGCGCGTCGTCGCCGCCTGTCTCGAATAGTGGGACCGACAGCCAGGTGAACCGGGCTGAAATACCACGAGTGTCCCTGTCCAGAGACTCAGGCTCCACAGAGGTCTGGTCCCGTCCTGATGCGGGTCACTGTCGGGATGTCGCCAGCCACCGGGGTTCAGGTTGGAGAACAATGTCCACGACCGCTGTGAGGCCGTCTTACGGTGAGACTAACACGGGAGTCCCGTTGAGCGGTGTGAACAGAGTCTACGGGCGATCTCCCCAGAAGTCCACCATACTGTGTCCAGTCAGGCTACCTGCGTCAGACTGGCGGGGTGACCGTCAGCCGTCTCCTGATGAGACAGTGGCATGTGTCCCGGCCGACTCACCCAACAGTGACACTCTCGGCATGGCACTGATTGCCTGCCACGGCCACTCGCAGGCCCACGAGTGAACTCGTGAAGAGCTAACACCAGCGAATCAGCGCCCGAGTTTTTCCACGGCATCCAACAGCGCATCCTGAACACCAGCGGGGAGGAATCGAGCGAGCACGCCGATCCGAGCGGGTGTCCCGGTGGGATATCTGGCGGCAGGTTTCGTCGAACTCGCGGCATGAAGAATATCTTCTGCGACCCGTTCCGGCGTGATCGATCCCGGGCCATCGCTGCCGACCGCAGTCGCGTTGTCGATTGTCGAGTACAGTCCCTCGTATGGGCCCTCACGGTCGGTCTCCTCGGGCCCGGTCGTGACTCGCTCAGAGGCTCCTGTCTGAACCGGTCCCGGTTCGATGACCGCAACATCGATCCCGAATTTGCCGACCTCGTTTCGGACCGCGTCACTCATCGCCTCTAACGCGAATTTCGAGCTAGAGTACGCGCCCGCGCCGGGCAAAGCCACACGCCCGAGGACGCTAGAGACGTTGATAATCGTCCCGTTGTTTTCGCGGCGCATATGCGGGAGAACCGCTCGTATCAGCCGGTGTGGGCCGAACACGTTCACCTCGAACTGTGATTTCAGGGTCTCCGTCGAGGTATCCTCGATCGTGGCGACCTGGCCGTAGCCAGCGGCATTAACGAGACACCCGATCGCCCCCTCGTCGTCGAGAATGCGATCGATCACGCGGTCGATATCTGACTGATCGGCCACGTCAAGCGTAGCAAGTTCACAGCCAGCCTCTCCCAGCGTCTCGATATCGCTCGGATTCCGGGCAGTCGCATAGACGGTCCACCCCGCCTCGTTGAATTCCTGGGCTGTCGCCCGGCCGACCCCGCCGGAACACCCTGTGATGAGGACGCTCTTTTGCACGCCGTTCTCGATACGTTCTGAGGATATAATTCCCGTGGAGGTTTCTCCGACAGACATCGAACACGCCGACGCGGTCACGCGGTGGAGACTGTCAGTGAGGTGTCTCTCCGAAGAAGTCTTCGAACAGCTTTCGCTGGGCGGTCGCCAAGTGTTCGGTCAGCGTTGAGGGCCCGATCCCGAGTTCCGCTGCTACCTCGCCGGCAGTCGCCCCTCGGGGACGGTCGAAGTATCCCAACCGATATGCGGCTCTGACCGCCTCGAGTTGTCGATCGGTGAGTTGTCCACGATCGATAACAACTGTGTCTGCGGGGCCGTCACCCGCAGTCGATCTGACCAATCGGCGAACATCGGCTTCCGGGAACGCAGAGAGTATATCGTCAATAGAATCTCGGAGGCTATCGTATCCTGGCGCGTAAAATACGAGCGTGAGATGCTGCTCGTCGGCGAGAAATCGGTCGACAGGACAGCCGAGACGACCGAGCAGTTCACACGGACACCCACCACCGTGATCGATCCGATATACCCGATACCCATCGTGTTCGAAAACCGGGTCCAAATCGAACACATCGGGGTCGTGATCCGCGTCCACCCGGAATTCCGTCACCGGAAGTGACCCGTCACTCGCAACACTCGTCGTGATTCGGTCGACTCCAACGCCCGCCTGTGCAATGGTCTGTGACACCGGGCACGCATCAGGGTCAAACACGACCGTTGCGCGGATCCCGCTCGTCACACCTACTCACCTCTCCGAGTGTGGAGCCGAGAGTAGTACACAGCGACCGGCCCCCATCGAGCAGCCACGGCGGCAAAATCGCTGGGTGAGACAGCGTTCATTCCTCATCGAGGCGGATCCGGCGCCCGGTCAACTCAGTTGGGGTCAACTCGTACAGCCGGATATCAAGATCCTCGGGGTCATCTGCCCAGATCTCGAATAACGGTCGTTTCGCTCCACCGTACTGTTCGACCCGCTGTGCCGTGAGTTCCTCTCGTGAGATCTCGGTAATCTGTCCCGTCGCTATGACACTCTCGTACTGCGGGTTGTCTTCGATGTAGACGACGAGTCGCCCGCGAGGACTCGTGCCGAGGAATCGCCGTTTTTCACTCCCCGATGTCGAAACCAGCCGAAACACGAACTGGCGGGAATCGGCATCGTATCCGTAAGAAATCGGGATAGCATACGGCGTCCCGTCTCGCGCCAGCGAGAGAACCGCCGTCTCCCGGGATGTCAGAAAGTGGTCAATGTCTGATTCCGCCATCTCGGTCTGTCGGTCCAAACCCATCTGTTCAGTCAATCAATATTATGCGGGAGACGGTTTACTAGTGTCGCTGCCACCGTCTCTAATCGAACGGGGCGTTAGCCTCTCAGTACCGAAAGAACACAATTTCATTCATTACCGGGTGACACAATCGACAGCTGTCGGAATCCAGGTGGGTGGTCACCGACGGGGCGAAAATCCCGGGTCTGATTCCGGCTTCGATTGTGATTGTGAGTCCGATTTTGATCCCGACCTGTGTTGTCGCTCAGAGTGTCACGATCTCGAGTCTCTCTCCGCCTCCGAATCCAGCCCTGAGTCAGGCCCCGTCTCCGATCCCGAACGCTGTTGCGCCCCGTGCGGTGAGTCTGATTCGGGTTCAGATGTCGTTCCAGAGTCGGGATCTGACTTCGATTCCGGGGAGAACGCGGCGTTTGAGACAACTGCCCCACAGATCACGCATCCATTGTCGAGAAGAGCGTCTCTCATCGAGTTGTTCACCGTGAGTGACTCCCCACAACTCGGGCAGACGAACGTGAGATCCGCCCCCTTATTCATTTCCTCGGGAATACTCACTCCACAGTAATAACGGTGGCTGGTGTGAGGCTATCGGTCGGGCGCGGTGTGTCACAACACACTGTGAGCTGAGAGCTGAAGCGTACGATCCGTTCGGACACACCGTCGTCGATCAGGCTCGCTTGAGGCCAGTGAGGCGATTCTCCTCACGTGGCAAGCGTGACCTCTCCCACGACTAAAGTCGTGGGCTTCCCTCACGGAGGGAGAGGCCCACGTCGTCCGGGGAGTTCGCAGGTTCCATCTCACCGCTGGTTCCGTTGAGTACGACCTGCGTTTCGGGCTGAGCCACAACAGCCCCCACCGTCGATAGCGGACTCTGAATGGTCTTCCCGAC
>JAQCMZ010000521.1 GCA_028274825.1 Haloferacaceae archaeon | reverse complement strand
TTTTCAGGTCGAGGAGTGTCTCACTGTCAGACGTGACGAGTACCGTGAACTGCCGACCAGATTGATCGGCTACCAGCAACCGGTGGACCTGTTTTCCGTCGCAGTCGATAGCTCTCCGGGTGATGAATTCGACTGCGATGTCATGACGTTGCCCGTATGCTATGTCCGCGTACATCGTATCCAAGGTGTCTGTGTGGTCTGTCATACCCCGGACAGCCAACGGGTGGTTGACGACAGCGTGGACGCTCGCCCCGGATCGCTGAGGAGAGTAACCACCATTACGATGCGTCTTTTCCTACTTTCACACCCACCAGTATGAGACAAGATGTGATAAATGCTTCGCCAATAAGCAGGATAGAGCAGATATTAGAGAAAAAAGACTCACTACAGTGTCCTTTAAATCGCTGTTGAGAGAATATACTACTCTAAAGGATGGATTGTTTGAAGGAAATAGCCGCTATGCTGTCGAGTATTGTGTCGAAACAATCATTGCGAAGGGAGTCGTGGGTTAGTCAACAAACCAATGGCTATCGACGCTGGTGACGCTCTCGTCCGGGCGCTTCACGACCATAATCCGTGGTGGGAGCGTGGGACAGAGGCATTCTCACTCCCCGCACGACAGAAGAGCGACTTCTATCATCTCGCCCGACCCAACGAGTCCGGAAGCCAGTTCGAGGACCAACCACTGCTCGGTCTCGTGGGACGACGGGGCGCCGGGAAAACAACGCTCCTCCACCAATTCATTCATCAGCGCATTGAGGCTGGCGACGATCCGGAACGCTTCCTCTATCTTCCATTCGACGCGGACCCGCTTTACCAACTCCAGTCCGACGAACAGCTGCGGCGTGTGGTCCGGTACTACGAAAGTCGGATTCTGGGCCGCATCGAGGCAGACCACCCGCACTTCATCCTGATCGACGACGTCCACCAAATCGAACATCCGAACAAGCCGACTATCGACGGGTGGGGTGGCCCAGTCGCGGAATTGCTCGAAGGTGTCCCAGGTCGACACATCGTTGTGACCGCCAGCGCCGGCATCCAAGTCGAACGGGAACTCGAAAGCATCGGGATGCCGGCCGACGACTACGACATCCAGCCAATTCTCCCCGAGAAATTCCGGGACTATCTCTTCACGTTGTATCCAGACCTTGAGGAAGAAGATACTCGCGTGAGCCCTACCTCACTCCGGACCGGGGAAAACAGCCTCCCAGCAGCGCTCAAGAGTGGGGAGACCGAGTCACTCGTCGCAGAGCTCCGTCAAAAATACGAGAAAGTGGCAGCTGTCGAACGACGCATCCAGTCACAGGTTGTCAACTACCTCGCAATGGGCGGTACCATCAGCTATGATCTTGACGGCGCCGCCGAATCTGTAGCAGATCTGACCGAGGATGACTACGCGCGACTGCGAGAGGACGTTCGAGACGCACTCTATCAGGAGGTGCCCGGTTTCGAATCGATTCAGACGATAGCAGACCTCGAACGCCTTTGTGCGCTCGCCGCCCGAAACAGAGGCACTGAACCGTTCCGGTATCAGGACCTTGTTGAACTGTTCGACGTCGACCGGCGGACGATCGCCGATAGTTACCTCCCTGCGCTGGCAGAACTGTATCTGCTGACTGGGGTTACTGAGTATGACAATAGCCGTCCCCGGTCGGTGCGCCTCTATCTTCGAGACACAGGGTTGGTTACAGCATTAGCAGACGGTGACGCCGCAACAGTCCGGAATGATTTTGACCGCGAAGCCGACCTCGCTCGAGTCGCAGCGTTCGACCACACGATGCGATTCGCTTACGGGATTAACGCCACTCAGGGCAACGACGCGACACCGTCCGTCCAATACTGGCGCGGACGGGAGGGTGAAGTCGATTTCGTCTTTGAGATAGATGGAAGCCCGGTTCCAATTGGGCTGGCATATCAGTCACGCGAGCGTGAGGAGTCACTCGAGGCTCTTCGAGGATTCAAGCAGGCGTACGATGTTCCGGTTGGTTTTCTCCTGGCTGGGGACACAGTCCGTGGTAGCCAACCGATTGAAGATCTCGGTGAAGGGATCATCCAGCTTCCGTACTGGTTGTACCTGCTCTTGTGTTAGGTCAATCGTGCCTATCTGTGTATACGAACGATAGGATAAAAATACTACAATAAATATTATCAAATAGAATACCAATATGGCTATATGGCCCTTGACGAGGATATCCCGGAAGTCGAGGTTAAGAGGGATCGCTCTTATGTAGAGCTGTGGAATCCCCCCATAACGAGGCAGTCAACGAGGATTTCGAGGGATGCGCCGACAAGGTTCAACGAGCGAACGATCCCGAAGGTGTGAGCGGCCTGCTCCAAGCCGTGCTTGGACAGGCCGCGAAATTTCCGTAGCCACGGCTTGACGAGTGAAAAGAGGCACTCAGCCTGGTTGATATGGACACCCTCAGGCGAGACATACGTCTCCTTGTGAAAGACGGTTTTGTGGTCATGCTCCATTTGGCGATAGGCTTGGAGCCCGTCGGTCCAGACCTCTCCCAGCGGCTGGGAGAGATCTTCAGTCTTCTCCAGCACCGGCTCTAAGTCCGTCTCGTATTGGATACCAAGCTGTCCACGGATTACTCGGAGCACGTCGCGGCAGGCCGCGACGAGCGTTAGTTGATCACCGTGCCGTCGTCGCCAGCGTGAGCGACCCCTTCGGGATGACCCGCCGCGGTGACGGCTGTCCCGCGGCGGGTCGTGACCTTTGTAGCCGGAACAGACCTTGCCTGATTCGTCGATCTGTGTCGGTCCAGAAATTGTGTCTTGGAATTGATCCCAGACGACCGGGAAGCCACGGTGTACGGCGGCTTCCACCTCTCGAATGGCATAGAAAATCGTCTTGTATGCGCGGTCAAACACCGTTACAATCTGTGAGATGGTCAACAACGTGTCCGCATAGAGAATGAACGCGAGAAACACCTCTCCGCAGGAGAGGTGCTTCTCGTGAAACGGTGTTCCGTAGGTGTATACCGGCTTAAAATCGTAGTTACGGCAGCAGACCCGGTCGGACGATTCCCACGTTCGGATGCTTGGGTTGCCGCAGCGTGGACACGTCGTGTGCCCCCAGAAGTGCTTGAGTCGCCGCTCGATGGCCTCATCGAGCGGCTCCGTGTTGAGGTCGAACACACCGATGTCGACGAGCTGGCGAAGCATCCGACCGAACGCCGGCTGCGACAGAGACAGATCTCCTCATTCGCGCCGCTACACCGTAGAAATACGGCCGTTCCGCGTTTCTACATAAGAGCGACGGTTCTTAACCAACACATATCCACTGGATGATTTTGTGTTGGTTAAGGAAGCTAAGAAGGATGAGGCAAGGCTAAAGCAGGTCTGAGACTATATTCTATGTAAGAAACGCAGGTATGAGTATCATAGAACAATCGCAAAATATACGCCAGGGTCTCTCGACTCGAGAAAGTCGACTCCTTGCACAACTCGCTGGCGCGGGACACCAGATCATCTCCGTTGACGATATCGAGACGACGCTGGAGGTTCCCCCAAACACCGCCCGCGAGATCGCCTCCCGGCTCACCGGGAAGGGCTGGCTCGACCGACTGTTTCCCGGCCGATACCTCATCATCCCACTCGCAGCCGGTGAAGAGGGCCTGTACACAACTCACGAGTACCTCATCGCCGCCCATGTCGCCGAGCCGATGTACATCGGCTACTACAGCGCCCTCAGCC
>JAQCMZ010000064.1 GCA_028274825.1 Haloferacaceae archaeon | reverse complement strand
TCAGTATGAAACAGTCGTTCGACAGTGTGGAAACGTGGCTCCTCTCAAGACCCGCCGCTGGCGGTGCGACGGGAGTTGTCGGGTCGTGGTGGAGCGACCTCCACGGACACATCGGTGTGTTCGGGTGTGAATTCCAGCCGACTCCTCACCGACACGGTCGAGGGCAATTACAGTCCGTTGCTGGTGCAGTGCGGCCCTACACACGGAAGCCTCGGGGCTTGCGAGGGACTTCAGCTACTCATCCGTCGGGTCCAAACGAGTAATCACTGGGTGTGTGAGTAACCGTGGCAGACAGCCAGTCCCATGCGGTGAGTGTCACTGTTAGGTGAATTGAACCGACTGTCACCTCTCACATCGGAGGTCGGTTGACAGTCACCCTGGCAGTCCGACACGAGTGGTCTGACTGGACACACTGATGACCTCTCCGATTAGTCTCAGATGCGCACTTCCACCCACGTTTTGTCGGTGGAGTTCGTAGCAATACTGCTGTGTGATTGACAGCGAGTGACTGGTCTGTGACGGAGTGAGTCACGCGCGGCTGTACACCTGACCTGTACGAACAACGAAGGGCAGAGTGACTACAGCCGGGGTGGAGAACACCTGGCGACTGCAGTCAGAGACGGTCAGAGAATATCGCCAATGCGGCGAGGCTCGTCATCAAGATCTGGATTTGACTCGATTATCTGTAGTATCTCGTGATCGGTCACGTCGTGATATGGCTTCTCGGTCGCATTCTCGATAAGTTCCTGTTTAAGCCGGAACTCCGTCTCCCGGTAGACGACATCGACGCCCTCTCTGTCGAATGATAACTCTGTAGTCATAGCTTCTGTTTTGTTACTAAAATATAATGACCGCAAACTCGGCCGGGTTCAGTCGTCGTTGTCGTCTTCGTCTTTGATATCCTGGAGCTGGCCAACTAACTCGTCCGTGGACATATCACTCTCGAAGCTGACCTCACCGTGGTGATCTTCATCGTGGACATTCACGCCTTCGTCTTCGTCTGCCTCGACGTTCTGGTTCTGCTGTTCAGACTCATCGTAGCTTCCGAATCCCATACGATTACTTCTGAGTCGTGTACGTATAACGGTTGTTAGTTGCTTCGTTGCCAATTTAGTGTGTGAAACCAGCGGAGTTCTGCCTGACTTGATGGCCCCGACTGATCTGAATTCGATGGCTCCCGGCTCACGGGTACGCGAAACTCCGCCTCACTCCTCAGGGCGTGAAACCCGACACATACCATCTGCGCGGGGAGTAGTCTAAATATCGGGAGAGTTCCGGAAGACTTCACCACGGTCTCTCAGTGGATCTGTGTAGTTGTGCACTTCCGGCCGGTAATCGGTGTGGTGAGACCACGAAGTGAAGACGGGGTGGGAAGCTCACAAACAGCCATCTCAGAGATTCGTCTGACCTCCGGCTGACACGGCGGACAGTTTATGTGCACCCGTCTGTTCCCCTGTGACGTGCCGCTGAGGGGAGATCCGCTCGACGCGCTGCGAATCCCATCGGGAACCACGGTTGAAGAATACGACGTGGTGACAGATGGAGACGTTCTGATAGGCGGACAGTCGAGCGTCGAACTCGGTATTCGCGGGCGAAACGTCGCGGCCGGAGAGCGAGTATCGATCGGAGGCGATATCCAAGCCGATGGAGATTGTCGGTTGGGCCTTCTGTGTGAGATCGATGGCAATGTGTTGGTTGGAGACGACGCGTACCTCGGCGAGCGGGTCCATGTGTCGGGGCAGTTGATGGTGGCCGGCGATCTAGATATTGGCGACGATGTCCGGATTGACGACGGGTTTGAGGCTAACGGCTGGATAGTCATTCGCAACCCGGTTCCGACACTCGTGTTTTATGTTGTGTTGCTCTCACAGTTACTCCGCCTCGGCGAGCAAGAGGCCGCTGACGACCTCGCGGCGGCGTTGTCGAGTGACGATGAGACGGTGAGAGACCCTCTTGTGGTGCCCAGAGGCGCAGAGATCTCCGATGAAGCCTGGCGTGTGTCCACCCCTACCCAGACCGGCGACGACTGTCGACTCCACGGCAACGTTCGAGCCGAGGAACTCGAGATTGGTGTGAACAACGAAATCTTCGGGAGTCTCCGTGCCCGGGGAGATATTTCGGTCGGAGCAGATACACTTATTCACGGTGATGTCACCACCCGGAACGGAACAGTCACCATCGAACAGGGCGCGCGGATCCGCGGGACAGTTTCGGCAGACGATCTTGTCGTTCATGAGGGCGCAGAAGTCGACGGATCACTCCGGGCGAGCGGCACGATGCGGTTGGTGCGCCCCAAAAACAGTGCCGAGTAGCTTTATCCCATGTCTGTTAGAGAATATGGTGGGTTGTGATCTCGTGACAGTTCAGGCCGTGAGCAGCGTGATTGATCCTAGGCTCTCAGAGCAGACTGTCGGTGGGTTTGGCGGCGTTCACAGACACCGTGGCTTTGTACTCGGCATCAGTCGTGACAGCAGCCGCCTGCTTTACCGCCGAAGTCGATTGCCAACGGGTCTGAGATTGCGTCGTTGAGTCGTTGCAAACGGGTCTCGAGTTGTTCCTGTGCTTCGAGATACGTCTCCATCGTCGACATCGCATGAAGTTCTTGCTGTGCGTCTTTGACCCTCTGGAGTCCGGCCTCGGTGGCCTGCCCGGTTTCGCGAGCCATCATGAATTCCTGTCGGATCTGTTCGAATTCGTCGATTTTCGCCTGGACTGTCTCGTCGTTCTCGACCGCTGACTGGGCCTGCTCGAAGGCAGCATACTCGTCGGTTTCCGTGATCCGGGAACCGAGTTCCTCTGCCAGACTCTCAACTGACGCCTCCTCGGCGGCTTCTATGCTCATTGGCTAGGATATTACTCGAAGCGATTTCAATTTGACGACCGAGCTGCCGTCTGTGACTGGTCGATTGTCACCGCCAGGATTGATGCTGTCGGAACGCTTGTGTAAGTATAGCCATACGACATAGTATGGAACCCCTCACGGAGGCGGCGTTCGCGCGCCGCTTCCGCGCGCTCTCAAGCCACGAACGTCAGGCGTTTGTGGCACGAATCTGGGACGCACGAGGCTATCACACCCATATCGAAGACGGGAGAGTAATCGCACATTCTGTAGGGCCCGATAGTGTGGAACCTAGCGATACGCCGTCGAGTGGTAACGCGGCCAGAGACGCACTGACAATCGCAGTCACAGGGCCGACAGGCTACGGCTGTGCCGGCGCAGATATTATCGTTACGACACGAGAGACAGCCCCCGTCAGGTGGGTTGCCGAGAAGGGTGATGCCGACATCATCCCCCCGGCGAAAATCCTCGAGAGACTTCTTTACGGGATCGATCGCGAGACGGCCACTGCTATCGTCGCCGAACACCTCGGTGGGCCCCTGTTTGGCACACCGGCTGACCCTAGCGGGATTCCGATTTCGCGGTCGGTGATGAGTGCTCTGGTTGTTGGGGCGATAACGATAGTAGCAGTGATTGGGTTGGGAAGTTCCGGACTCGTTGTTCCGACAGACGATGCGTCTGGTATTCAGGGCGAGAGTAGTCTCAACGAGACCACCCCCACACCAGCCGTGGAGACAGTATCTCCGTATCCAGACGGCATAAACGGCAGTGAGGTGGTCGACCCAACGAAAGCCGCAGTCGCTCACCGGAGAGCAGTGAATGGCAGTCCTCGAGAGGTGAGATTCGAGTACACCGGAGGAGAAGGCGACCCCCCGTTCGGAGCAGTCATCGAATACTCTACGACAGGACGGTATATCAACGCCAGTGAATATTTAATCGAATCTGCAGGAACGGAAACTGACGGAGAACGAATCGTCAGAGACCAGTTCACCACAGACAGTGAGGCACTTCATAGACGACAAGCCAACGACGGAATTATCTACACCAAGACACAGAACCAGATTGGAGCGCGATGGGCGCGATACGAGCGGGCGACGATCAATCTGTATGCGGCAGTGTTTTCGGCCAACCTGACATCACTCCAGCAAGTAGAAAAACCCGGTCAGCGTGTGTATCAACTCAGATTCGAGGGGGAGCCATCCAATCCACTCCGCGAGACTGAGGATTTCGAGGCGGTCGCATACGTGACAGGTGACGGCCGCGTGACGCGGCTCACTATACAGTACACACACCCGCCTAGCAGCGAGAGAGTGCGGATGGTCATCGGGACTCGGCTTCTCGACGACTCGACAGTTGAGGAACCAGACTGGTACGACGAGGCGGTCAATCAGACTGCGTGACTCGGGACTACAGCAGTATCACACCGATCTGCAGGGGGAATGACAGTGACGGTAATCAACCGAGAAACCCGGAATGGGTGTCGTGGTGTCTCACCCCGCCAAGTCACTACTCAGTCGTATGGGTCGCACGCGTGCGAGATGACGTGTCGTGTTCCGGCGACTGGGCTGGTTGTCCGACACCGACCGAAATTCACCTGCCACTTGCCACCGCAACCATCCGAGGTCAAATTCGTTGTCTCGGCGCATTTGAAGCGTCTGGAGATCATCCTGGATCTGGCTAATCGTCTGTTGTGCGGCGTAACATGATGGTTCCGCGAAGGTCGGTCAGCGGTCTGTCAACTGGGTGAGTGTGTTGTGCTGGTCGCAGTCAGATGGCCGGTCGGTGAACGGCGAGGGGTAGTAGTTTCGGACAGCGTGGTTACGAATCTGGCGAAGGATGTCGATATGACGCCACGCCTCGCTCGCCACGTCATTAGTAGGGCACGCGCGGAAGCGAAGCGTATGCTGCATTCGATACTCGAGTCTGTCAGCGGTGAAGGCCACCTGGTCGCCGTCTGCCAGACGAAGCCGTCTCGCGACTGTGTCTGGAATCATCACTTGCCCACGGTTTTTGCAGCTTCGAGAAGCGTGTTATCGAACTCGTGACATCCTCCCGCGGCTAAAGGCGCGGGCCTCCCACCCGGTGTTGGCCGGGCAGGTCGATCGTGAAGGGTGGGAGTCTCAGGGTTGCTGGACAGTCACCCAGTGGCTCTGCCAGGAAGCCGTTACTCGTCGCCTGCAAAGGGCTTGGAGTTACCTGCTTGTGTCCCGACTGTCAGCGTGGTCGGCTTCGCTGTTGAGTTCGGCTGGAGGCTGTGGCAAACACCGAGTCAACTGCCAGTTCAGTTCTCTACACACGAGATTGTGTACGGCATATCATGCGAAGAATTGTCGGATTCATCTGGTGGCTCAAGCCACCAGTATTCTCCGTGGATGTGTATAAGTACTCAATTGTACACAATTGTGTTGGCGGGTTTGTTGTCGGCTTTAATTCCGGAATATATTCACTGATTGACAGTAAAGGCTCTTCCGAAAGCAGCGAAAGCCAAGAGGTGAATTCGTGAGATGAGACCAGACACTCACCGATTCTGATCAAGTCGGAACGGGGTCCTTAACCGTGAAGCCATGAATTATTTCACATGAGTGGCGGTACTTCCGACGGCGATTTACGAAACACGGGGATGTCGCTGAAACACGACCGAGAGTGGGATTACGAGCTCGAGCGGATCCTTGATGCGGTCGATGAACGGGACGCCGAAACTGTCGGGCTTCAGTTCCCGGAGGGATTGAAGCGACGCGGCCCGAAAGTCGCAGATGATCTTCGGAAACACGCCCCCGACGGCGTCAAGTTCATGATCTCCGGGCAGCCGTGTTACGGTGCATGTGACCTGGACACATATCTCATGCGTCGAACAGATGTGTTCGTCCACTTCGGCCATTCCCCTATGAAGGATTCGGACAAGATCATCTACGTACCACTGTTCTCGAATGTCGACCCGTTCCCGATTATGGAGGACTCTCTCGGGGAACTCGACACGTCTGGGGATACTCCAGCAGTCGGGCTCGTCACGACCGCCCAGCACATGAACCAGTTCGAGAAGATGCGGGGGTGGCTCGAAGATCGCGGCTTCGAAGTTCACACTCGTCGAGGAGACGACCGACTCACACACGAAGGACAAGTGCTAGGATGTAATTACGCTTCAGCACAGGTTGAAGCCGACCAGATCCTGTACGTGGGCGGTGGCAAGTTCCACCCGCTCGGGCTGGCGATGGAACATCCGGAAAAGAACGTCGTTATTGCTGATCCGGTGAACAACTACGTAGAAGTCGCAGATACCGAGAAATTCATGAAACAGCGGTACGGCGCAGTCCATCGCGCGATGGACGCAACCAAGTGGGGTGTTATATTCTGCACGAAAATCGGGCAGGGCCGATGGGACCAGGCCATCGATATCGTCGAAAACAATGACGACGCGTACCTGATCACGATGGACGAGGTGACCCCAGATCGGCTGCGTAACTTCGATATGGATGCGTTCGTCAACACGGGATGTCCGCGAATCACGACTGACGATGGCCCGCAGTTCCACTCGCCGATGCTCACGCCTGGAGAATACGAAATCGCAATCGGCGAGAAACCGCTGGAGGACCTGGAATTCGACACCTTCCACGGCACCTGGTGAGCCGAGTTAAAGAGACTGTTTACCACTCCCCGGATGATCGGTATCGTCCGGAAACGAGCAAGCGTGCGCGAACGTGATTCTTCACGATCCGCCTTCAGGAAATCAGGTGGGATCTACAGGCTGAACAAAACGAGTACTCGGATTTCGGCTCCCTCTCACGGGGAACGCCTCAGACGCAGGCTGACATCCCAAACAGCGTGACTAATCCCAGAGAGTGGGACTTTCTGTCAGTCATTTTCAGAAGCCACAGATGAGTAATGTGTATGAGCGACCAGCCGACGCGTCAGAAAGCCGAGCCACGTTCGGGTGAGGATACCTCTCAGGAGTGGGAGATATTTATTCGACTCGATAAGGGCGACCCAATGCGCCACGCCGGGAGTGTTACGGCTCCGTCTGCCGATATCGCACACGAGCACACTTCTCAGTTGCTTATACACCACGCTCAAGACGTGTGGGTAACACTCGCGGACAATATGCACCGATACTCCACGTATCGGTTAGACGGGCAAGACCGACGCGAGACTCTCGAATCAAGCGTTGAGTCACAGGCTCAGGAAATAAACGAGTGATCTCGATCAGTAAACTGCTCTGTGGAGTCGACGCGGAGGGAGACGGTCTTCGGTACGACGCTGCCGAGGAGTCTGAAACACGCCAGATCACCGAGGAAAAACAGCAGCGACCGGTCGTCGTGTGGAACACGACCAAGCAGTGCAATCTCTCTTGTGAGCACTGTTACGCGGCGGCTGAACCTGACCCCGCGACAGGCGAGTTATCGACTCAAGAGGCACGCGGTCTGATTGACGAGTTGGCAGAATACGGGGTACCCGTTCTGTTATTCTCGGGTGGCGAGCCAACGATGCGAGACGATCTCGTCGAGTTGGTCAGCTACGCAACCCACAACGGGATCCGCCCCGTGCTATCCACGAACGGGACTCTCTTGACTCACCGTCGAGCCCGAGAGTTGAAAGACGCTGGCGTGGCGTATGTCGGGATATCGGTGGATGGGTGCCGAGAGCGAAACGACATCTTCCGTGGCGAGAGTGGAGCATTCGACGCCGCTATCAGCGGGATTGAGGCGTGTCTGGATAGCGGGATCAAGACTGGGCTTCGGTATACAATCACACAACAAACCGCCCCAGATATGGAAGCAGTGGTTCGGTTACTGACTGACATCGGCGTCGATCGGTTCTGTTTTTATCATTTGGCCTACGGCGGTCGTGGCGCCGACATCACCGAGGCCGATCTCGACCCGACTGCAAAACGGGAGGCTGTCGAACGGCTGTGTGAATTGACTCTCGAGCATCACAGCCGAGGAGACAACATTGAGACACTACTAGTGGGAAACTATGTTGATGCTGCGTTTCTCGTGGAGTATGCTCGCCGAGAGTTCGGTGAGTCTCATGCCCGTCGCGTCTACGGCTACCTCGCACGGAATGGTGGTGATCCTGCGGGCGAGCGCGTCGCTGATATCGATCATCAGGGGAATGTCCACCTCACACAGTTCTGGCAGGGGTATAGTCTCGGGAACGTCCGAGACCGTCCGTTCGGGGCTATTTGGGAGGACGATTCGAATCCAGTGGTGTCGTTTCTGCGACACCGAGACTCGCAGTTGACCGGGAAGTGTGGTGACTGTCGGTATCGACAGATCTGTCGAGGCGGGTCGCGATTGCGCGCTCTGGCATCGACCGGCGATTTGACGGCACCAGATCCGCAGTGTTATCTCAACTCATCAGAACGGCATGGAGACCCGCCCTTCGAGACCGACGCCGAGGAGTCGTCTTCGACCGCAGACTGACCCGCAGCAGATCAGATCGATTCGATTTTCTCGGGCCTGGGCCTCGACCTCGGGTATGAGAAGGACACGAGATGGTGAGTGTACACCCGAGTAGCGACTCGTCTGACTGTGTTCGACACGGTGACCCGTCACTCATCGACCCATTTGATAGAGCAGCCACGCGCCGGTTGTTGTCGGATATCAACGGATTCGTCTTTCAGGACTGCCTCGATAGCGTCTCTAATAGGAAACTGTGAGGGGGTATCGTTTGGGTTAGGTGCATCGTCCAACCGGCCGTGATACTGGAGTACCCACTCACTACCTTCCCGAGAGAGTAAAAAGGGGTCTGGCGTACACTGTGCCCCGTACGCTCGGGCCACATCCTGTGATTCATCGCGGAGATATGCATCGTACGCGACCGTTCCCTGCTCGAGATATTCGGCCATATTCTCCACGGAGTCTTCGGGATACTCGTCAGCATCATTCGGGTTGATACCGACGACCGCACACTCGGCGTATTCGGCGGCGATTTGATTCAGCAGATCGAATTTCGCTCGAGCATACGGACAGTGGTTGCACGTGAACACAAGCAGTGCAGCATCCGTTTCGAAGTCGTTTAGCGCGTGGACAGTGCCGTCTGGGTCGGGAAGTTCAAACGCCGGTGCGAGGTCTCCACGCTCTAGTTCATCCGTAGATTCAGCAACGACCATGTCTGAATGTGCGAGGGCCGCCTCATATCCGTTCCGCTCGATCGGGCTCGATGCAGCGATATTCGGCTCGAACTGTGAAGTCCCTCGGGGACAAGCCCCGAGGCTTCGCCGTCTTGGGCCAGCACCGCACCTGCAGGCGACTGGAATCCCCCTCGACCTTTCCCATCGTGGGAGTGGCTGGAAGTGACACCCGAACACGCCGATGTGTCCGTGAGGGTCTGGGCCTCCACCAGCCCACGACAACTCCCGTCGCACCGTCACTGACGGATTCTGAGGGGAGTCGCATTTCCACACTGTCGACCGACCA
>JAQCMZ010000516.1 GCA_028274825.1 Haloferacaceae archaeon | reverse complement strand
CAACTGGCGGTTCGAGTGTCCGCCCAGACTGGAAACAGGATGTGCCCCGATGTGGGAATCACACACCAACCACTGGGCAAATACTCGCAGAGAAAGTCACTCCGAGTCCGTCGCAGTCTGTTGGACTCCCTGTGGCCAACACAACACTGGGTGTCCGAACACGACAAACGAGAGGAGTCCCGGGGTGGCCACTCCCAGGAGACTGCCCATCGATTAGTCACTCACCGATTCCAACGGTGTGTTGGCTTGGGAGTCTGCAACCCTGCCACTCCCAACCCAGCGGTGGCGTGGGATTCGGCCGCGGTCACGCGGAGGAGGGTGTCAACCGTCTCCTCCCAGCAGCTGACATTCTTGTCTACCTGACAGCGTCGTCACACGGTGTGCCTGCCCGCCAGACGCAGTCTGGTCACGTTGACGAATCACGCTGAGAGCTGTCTGCCAGCCAGTAAGTAAAATTGGTTCAGCAACGTTCTGAATGAAATCGGGTGTGTGATCGGACGTTGGAGTGTAAACGCTCCCTGGGGTGGTCGTCTTGGACCGCCTGGGCAGGAGAAGTCGCGATCAGACATGCCGCCAGACAGTGACACGGCTGTCACTATCAGCGATCGCGTGGTGACGAAGCTGAGACGAAATATCACACACCACGAGTGCTCCAGCGACACCGGAGCACTCGCGTCTGCTGGGGGACAACTCCCCGACAGGAGGAGGTAACTACGATACAGGAACTGGATCAACTGCACGTTGAACGGGTCGATAAAACTGATAAACCCAGTTTACCGTCCCTACTGCGGGGAATTCTTTCAGAACGTCTGTTAGCCAGTGAACTACCCCACCCTACTCAGCCGCTGGTTCGGCTTCCTTGGGCGTGGGGATTCCTGATTCGACGACGCGCTTTCGATCCACGACATCGAACGCATCCGACGACATGAACAGAGGGAGCGCAGTCTCCACAAGCGGTTGTTCGGACTGTCCCGGTCCTAACTTCGTTAACCCACGAGATAAGATTGTAATCGTAGCGTTCGCATCTCTATCCAATTTGAACCCGCAGACAGGACACGGGCCACTCTCACCCACAGCGACTTGTCTGATTCGACACCACACGACACACACTCTTTGATTGTGCCTGCTGGGTCCACTTCAACGAGATGGGTGTCTTCTCTCGTGCACTTGTACTCAAGTATCGTCGTGAACGTATCCAACGCTGCTGACAGAGATTCACATGGGTCCTCCTGAATCCACTCTGGTTAATCTTCGCGGAGAAAGATCGTTTTGCGCTTTGCCACATCACAGCTTACGTAAGTTATGTGAAGTCGTGAGTACCCGTCTCGCTTCTGTGCAAGACTGGTGATACCCAGAGTCGAAGTGTAATCGATTGGTTACCACCGCGGAGGTGGTTTCAGGTCCGTGAAGACCGTGAGTGTAATCGTTACGCTTCGATTGGGATTTTTCGGCCAGCTGCCACCGCACCTTCACTTACCGGGAGTGTGATCTCGAGGATCCCGTTATTGTATTCCGCGTGGGCATTGTCGTCGTTGACTTTCTTGGGGAAGCGGAAGCGTCGGTGGAAGGTGCGTTCGCGACCGCGTTTTTCGTCGGTCTGTTGAGCCCCCACATTCAGGACGCCAGCGTCCCATGCGACGGTAATATCGTCGGCTTCGAACCCTGGCATCTCCAGCGTGAGGACAAATTTGTCATCGTCCTCATACAGTTCGAAGTCTTCGTTGAACTCAGTTGGCATACCGATACCACTCTGCGGAGCGTCGCTAAGTGTTGGGAATCTTGTCATGATTGTTACCCCGACTCCATTCACATGTTAACGGTAGATTATATTGGGTCTGTTGCCGGAAAATTCCGGCATTGAAGATGTTTAAAATATTAACAGCCATACCAGACTGAATGACCCGGTAAATTAACCCTGAGACGGTCAGACGCAAGCCGGTTCAGTTTGAATTATCGAGATTACAATCGCACGGGGACATCGTGATCGGCGAGATACTGTTTGACTTCTCGCACGGTGTATTCTCCAAAGTGGAAGATAGAGGCGGCTAGCGCGGCGTCTGCAGCACCCTCGGTGAATACCTCGTAAACGTCTTCAGGGCCTCCACAACCCGACGACGCGATGACGGGAGTTGTCACTGCTTCAGAGACCGCCCGGATCAGCGGGATATCGTAGCCTTCCTTAGTGCCGTCCCTGTCAATCGAATTCACGAACAATTCGCCCGCACCTCGTTGTTCGGCCTCGTTTGCCCACTCAATCACGTCTGTTCCTGTCCCCTCACGGCCGCCTTTCTTCGTGCACTCGAACCAGCAGGATTTCTCGCCGATGTCATAGTAATTTTCACCTGCATCGTCGTAGCGCCGTCGGGCATCGACCGAGATGACGATACACTGAGAGCCGAACGCGGCTGCACCCTCATCAATCAGTGACGGGCGTTCTAACGCGCCAGTGGTAATCGAGACTTTATCAGCGCCTGCCCGGAGTGTCTCCTTGATATCTGCCTTCGTCCGGATCCCGCCGCCGACGGTCAGCGGAATAAAACATTCATCGGCAACGCCAGAGACAACCTCAAGCATCGTCTCACGCCCGTCAGCCGAGGCCGTAATGTCTAAAAAGACAAATTCATCAGCACCGGATTCATTGTATTCTGTCGCCAGTTCGACCGGATCACCGGTGTACTCCAGGTCTTCGAAGTTGACCCCAGTATAGACCGCCGCATCACCGTTCTCGTCAAGATCGACATCGATACACGGAATAACGCGTTTTGTGAGACCCATCTGAATACCACTGTCTCTGTGTGCCGGCATGAAAAACAGTCCGGCGGTCAACTAGATTCAGCAGTAGTCACTATGTCGCTCAGATGGCTTATGATATCTGCCGTGTCTCGTGGTCTCACAGTTGGGCATGAATGGTAGTTGACTCCTCAATCACCCGGCACGCGAGTAGCGATTTTTCCATACAAATGAGTCTCGACGGTGTCTCGTGGTCGATGTATTCACTGCATTGAATAGTGACCGCTGGCTCATAGTGAGATGATGTCGATCTTGAGAGCAGTACGGCGGGCCATCCGCAAGCCGCTCACCCTCTGATCAGCTTGACCGAGACCGCTATTCAACAGAGCAGATTTATTTGATCTCGAGGTGGCCAACCCCGCCCTGTTGGGACGCACACCACACACTATGGTGACATACCGAGCACGGACCGGCCGACGCCTCTGGGGGGCGTTTGTCCTCTGTCGGCTGGCTCCAACCCACGACTCGTATCGCTGTGTGTGATTGCCAGCCCGACGTTGAGCAAGGGAACCCCTGTCTCGTGGGGGATATCAGGCGGAAGAAGACTTTCGCACCGTCATAACGTAGTACGATTATGGAGATCAGACGCGTCGAGAAACTGGAAGATGTCCGCGGCATGGACCGAGTGAACAGACGTGCGTGGCGCGAGGCATACGTCGATATTATTCCGAGTGAACTTCTAGATCGGGTAGATACCGAGCCGGAGACACGGATTATACAGCGCCGATTTGACGAAGTAATAGAGTGGTCCGGGCAGACGTATGTGGCCGACGCCGGTGATATTGTCGGGTATGCTGCGTGGCGGGTTGGCGGAGATACCAAAGAGTTTGTTGACCCGGAAGATGCTGGTTTGAAAGAGATTTATGTCGACCCAGAACACTGGGGGCAGGGCGTCGGAACGCGGCTCCTTGAGCGGGTGAAGGCTGATCTCCCCGAGGATGTCGCTGGCCTTCTGGCGTCTATGCTAGGCGGCAACGAGGTTGGCCGTCGATTCTATCAGGCGCGTGGATTTGACCGTGTTGGCGGGGGCAGCGATACGATTGCTGGCGACGAATACGCGACAATTCACTATCGGTTAGATCTTGAGACAGAGTGACTCGTGGCCAGCCGATTACCGTCAGTCTGTGACTGATCGAACGCGAGACAGCAAGGTATCTCTGACAGTAATTGCCGATATGATCCTGATACACAAACCCGTACAGACATCGCCTGGAAGGCTCGGTTGCCCGCTCCGGCCTGAGTAAAAATTAGATTATCACTAACTGTTGGCATCCTCCTCCGCCTGAAGGCGGGAGGAATCCCGAGCGGTGGGAGTGTCAGGTTTCCAATCCACCCGACCACTCTCCGGGACGAATCCGCTGAGTGTTCGTGCTCTCTGTGGGATGGACTGCTGGCGGTGCCAAACCACCGGGACCCCTCTCCTGAACCGTGTCTGGGGTCCCAGTGTGATTTTGACCACCGGGACATCAGTAGGCGTCTGTGGAGTCAGGGGTAGCGTCTTGCTTCTGGTGAGCAGTCACCACAGACACACGCTTGTCACATGTGGGTTCTCTGACTGCCATGTCGGATAGTGTCTCATCATGCGGGTGGACAGGCCACCTCCGTCGGACGGTTCGGAACCTGCTTCGTTCCAACCGGGTCCTGCGGTTACATACGGCGGCCTGTCGAGTAACTGGTTGTATTGGAAACTCGAAACGGG
>JAQCMZ010000503.1 GCA_028274825.1 Haloferacaceae archaeon | reverse complement strand
ACAGCCGGATGGCCCGACGACACAGACGAATTCTCCGTCCTCAACAGAAAACTCAACCTCAGAGAGGGCTTTGACAGGGCCGTCATCGCCGTCGAACGTCTTCGACACATCTGCGACCGTCACACGAGAGGAGTCACGGGCTGTCATCGCCAGACCAGCGCCCGTCGTTGGACAGTCTCAACACTGACATCCAGGAGGAGGTACACCAGACTCATCAGCAGGATATACGCAATCACGACATCGACGGCAAGATTATTCGAGGCGGTGAGGATCCGTTGGCCAATCCCGGGGACACCGAAGATCTCCGCGGCGATAATCAGCATCCAGCACCGACCGATTCCGGTGCGAATCCCGGTGATGATCTCGGGAGACGCTGCTGGGAGAACCACTTTTCGGATGAGACCGAGATCAGAGGAAATCCCTAGCGAGCGGCCCACGTCAAGAAACTCCTCGGAGACGGAATCGACGCCGCCGTATGCCGCATAATAATTGATCCAGAAGGCCCCTGCAGCGACAATGAACGCTGCGCCTGCATCATTGATGCCGATCCAGGCAATCGCGAATCCAATGAGCGCCAGCGGTGGGACGGGACGGAGCACACGAACGAGCGGCGCAGCCAGGTCGTCTGCGGTATCACTCCAAGCCAGAGTGACTCCCAAAGTAATTCCGAGGGTTGTCCCAACAATCGTCCCGGGGAGCCAGTGTGTGATACTCTGGACGAGTGCAGTGAGCATCGCCCCGGTCTGGACTTCAACGAGAAACGTCCGCGCAACCACATCGGGTGCCGGCAGGACGTAAGATGGATTGAACAGTGTCGCAACCCACCACACTGCCACAAACACACAGATCCCGAGACCACCAGCGAACAGTCTGGAGAGGTCCCACTGGCGTTCAGGGTCAAGGCCAAGATCTGTCTCCAGTTCAGTGCTCATCTCACTGAATTCCGTCGTACAGCGAGTAATCGAACACCTGATCGGTCGTCAACTGTGACTCAGTCTTATCAAGTGTCGCCGCATATTCGGCGAAGATTTCAGTCCCGCTCTCGATACGGTGTGGATCAGTCACGAAATTAGACAACGGCGAATCCATTGCTCGCTCAGCAATCGGCACTGGAAGCGATTGTTCGCCGATAACCGTGCTTGCGTGGCCCGCAGCGGCCAGTCGATCGTCTTGAATAAACTCCGTCGCACGCTGGTGCTGTTCGACAAAGTCCACTGCCGCCTGGGTCTGTCTGACTTCGTCATTCATCAGTGTCACAGCCGCGGGCTGGCCAGGCATGAATTCGCTTGCGACAGAGATGAATTCGTACGGCAGGTCGTTTTCTATCGTCCGAGTCGGAACAGGTTCCATAATCGAGGTCCCGTCGAATTCTCCGTTTGCGAGCCCTTGGAACACGGCGTTAGCCCCTCCCGGCCCGATGATGTTGGCCGCCTCACCGGGCTCGATTCCGTGCTCGTCGATCAGCCAGTAGCGCAACAGAATGTCCGGAACAGATCCCTCGGGGAACGTCCCGAAAGTGAATTTCTGGCCGGTCTCGGCTTCCCACTGTTGGAATGACCCAGCTGCGTCCCCAGAATCCCACATAGCTGCGAAGTCCTCGTGAGCCAAAATTCCCATCGGTTCCTCGATATTGGAAGTGACTACCTTCGCCGGAATGCCTTTGTCGATGATAATCATCGCTGGGACAATCCCAAACATTGCCACATCAATATCACCAGAAGCGTACGCCTGGACGATACTCGGACCGTCTGAAAACAGTTGCCCGTTCACTTCGGCGTCGATTTCATCAAGATATCCCTCTTCCTGCATTACGAAGTACTGCATATCGGGATAAATCGGCATATACGCCACGTTCAACGAGTCCGTCCCGCTGCCGTCACTACCGCCGAGACAGCCCGCTGCAGCTACTAATGCCGACGACCCTGCCGCTTGAAGAAACCGTCTCCGAGAGCGATTATCAGGTTCTGAAAACAAATTTTTCATCTGTATATCTTAATGTCTGAACGGGAATAGCGGAATGTAATCCGGTAATCTTTGTCCGGACCCAGAACACGGATTGAACTGGATTCTTGCCACGAACGGGTCCTGAACCGTGAAAGTGAACCTCACGTCTGAAACCAGTGTACTGTATAGCGGCAATAATTGTTTGACACGGGGGTCTCCCCGTCGGACGACACTGTGGTTGAACACGGTGAGGAGACTCAAGACTGAATTCGGAGGCCGTCTGTTCGCACGAGCCACCATCCGGATCAACACCACAACACGAGACGAGTGTTTTTCTCACACTCTGACAATCCACACCGACGGAATCGACGTGACAGCCGTTTGATTCGAGTCCAGACGTTGACAACCCCAGGCGACAGTTGTTCAAACAGAAATCGAGGCGGATTCCCGCCCCGCTGCGGGCAGGGCAGTCGACCACGACCCCGACGGTTTCACCCACGAGAGAGGGCCGGCCACGGAGGCTTCCCTGTCTTGTTCGCTTTCTCTGGAGTGGGGTTGATATCTGACCGATAGATGAGAAGACGACAGCATCACAGAAACGGCTGGGCTGGTGTTTCGTCGCCTCACAGCGGTAGCAGCGCGGACATCCACGGCTTTACCGGGAGGAAGCGCAGACGGCGTATTCTCCAAGAATCGTACACACAGGTGTCTAGTCAGGCCACCTGTGTGTGACTGGCAGGGCGACTGCCAGCCGCCCCCTGATGCGGGGGGTGATGTCCCGTGCCAGCCAACTACTCCAGCCGTGAAACCATTCAGGCATGAGACTGGCCGCAAGCCATGCCCGCTCGCACGCTCACAGATTAATTAGGGCAGTTGACTAACGAGAACTACTCATCCGAGAGCAATCGCACCAATTATCAAAAGCGAGAGAACTGCTGAAACGGCGACCGTGCCGAGGACGATTTTCGTTGCTGTCGTCATTAATCGGAGGGTATACTCGCAGGTAATAAGTCCTGTTTGTTTCTCTCAGCGGGTGGTCTCACCGACGGATACCAGCTCTTACACAAGCACCGTTTGATTTTTTCCAGACATGTATACGGAATGAGACCAGCCCCGATTGTATTGATTGATACTCCAAACTAATCGTGGACAGGCGGTACAAGACGACTGCCTCGGGGTCGTTCGGAAATTGGTGATTTCCGTGATGACGAGAATTGACGTGTCTCGAATTACGTGATCCCGGGGGTGAAAGGGATATGTTCTACCCCTCGTAGTAATATTTGATACAGTAGAGCAGTAAAAGGGTCAGTGAAAGTCAGTGTGGCTGGTTTAGAGCCCACTAACACGGCCGGTCAGACGTCTCGTCCGTTTCACTCCACATCGGGGTAGGACGCTCTGAATCAACGTTCGTGGAGACCGGACCCACTGTAGTGACACTCTCACTGAGTGAGTGCCTCTACGTTCTGTCGGTGAAGCAGGAAGCCTCAGGGCGTGACCCCGAGGCAATTCAGGATGGTAGACCTCATATTTATTCACTTCCCGACCTGAATGCGAATATATGCGAGTTAGGGACGCAGTTGAGGCAGACGCGACAGACATGGCGTCTCTCGCGAACCAACCTACGGACGTCATGCGCAATCTCGTTCACGACCGGACCGTTCGAGTCGCAGACAACCCCGAGAATGCATCTGTCGAACAGGACCAGTCAGCAGACGAGCAGCCAGACCTGTGTGGTGTTGTCTCTTATGATGCCGGTGAGGATACGGTACACGTCACACAGTTGGCTGGCGATCAAGACGCTGTCGGGCGACTACTCGAAGAGCCAGTCCGGTTTGCCAATGTAGAGGGGATGGCCGTCGAGGTGCTCATCGAGGTAGACGACGCCACCCGCCAGTCGGTTGTCGAGGATGCCGGCTTCGAGCGTGAGGGTTCGGGACCATTCTTTAGTGGGAAACAAACAGTCCGGTATCGGCACGCGGCCGAGTCGTAGGCCAATTACTCGTGGCTGAGCGCAGGTCTGTTCCATTTCGTCTCTTTCTCACCTATGTTGAGTAGTGGTATTTTGATTGGCAAGACGAATCCGAATCGAGACGGTGTTAATGGGTTGCAGAGTCTCAGATCAGCGTCGCTCAACTGTCGTTCAGGGATTACTATTCAATAGAGCAATTTTCTCTTGCTCGTGTAGTTGCTCGCTATCGCGAATAGGAGAAAGGATCTGACGGGATAGGAAGAAGTAGAGAAGAGAGACACTGGCGTGTGGTCAGACAGAGAGATTCGTGTCACTAATTCACGGGAGAAAGATCCAAACCTGGATCAGCCAAACTTTCGCACTGTCATCTCGAGCGTATCGAGATTGAGAATGGGAGCAAATCCAGCGTCAGGGTCGATATTAACCGACCGCTGGAAGTCAGTTTGGGCCTGCCAGCAGCCCGAGTTGACTGAGAGTACACCGTGATACTTCCCCCACCCGAGTTTGTGCACGTGCCCGGTGTGGAAAACATCTGGAACGTCGTCGATGACGAGATAGTCCTGTTTTTCCGGGGCAAGACGCATATGCCCACCGTACTGTGGAGCGACGTGTCGTTTTTTCAGCAGTTGATTCATCGCCAAGTGTGGCTTCTCGTAACTGGCCTTTGCATCGGGGAGTTCAGCGATAAGTTCATCCAGCGAGACGCCGTGATACATCAACACCGACACACCCTCGATATCAACCATCGCGGGGTTGCCGTGGATCCGGGCGTCATGAACGTCCATAATCGACCGAAGGTTATCATCAAAGCCAGGCTGTGGTTCCGCGAGTCGAACAGCATCGTGATTGCCGGGGATTAACACGATCTCGAGATTTCCTGGAACAGCTTTCAACCGCTCGGCGAATGCCTCGTATTGGTCGTAGATGTCGACGATATCTAACTCGTCGTCTTGATCCGGGTACACTCCTACGCCCTCAACCATATCGCCCGCAATAAGGAGATACTCAACCTGGCTGGCCTCGGGGGTATGGAGCCACTCGGCGAACCGCTCCCACGCGTCGTCCATGAACTCGTCACTGCCGACGTGAATGTCTGAGATGAGAGCCGCCTGGACCGGCCGATCTGCTGTCGACGGGGTGTGAGTCCGGGGAATATCCGGGAAATAAAGCGAATTGACGAAGAGAATCCCGCCGTCGTCTGCGAGTGTCCCCTCAACAGCGAGACATTCGTCCATCACGATTTCGTCCACGCTATCAGCAAACGACCTCTCTTTCATGACGAGACAGGGAAACGTCCCGGTCGTATCCTCCAGTTCGATCAGCCAGTGACCGCTGGCTGTCGACCGAATATCGTTTACCAATCCAATCATCGCCGTATCACTCCCGCCAGGCATCGCCGTGATTGCCTCAGTAGGGCGGTGATTGACTCTGCCCCGAAGTAACGGTGAAAGCTGCTGATATCGATCTCGAAACGTCCGGACAAAATCTGAGTACTCACCTGTACCCGTGCTTTGGCCGGTGATATCGCCCGAGACACTAACAGACCGAGAGTCATCGGTCTCGCTCTCCTCACTGGCAGATCCGGCAGCCTCTTGAGGAGCCCCTCTGGGAGGGCTATTTGTCCCCGTCTGAGGCGGTACGTCGCTTGCAGTGGGGTCTGTATCGGTGGTGTCGGTCGAGGCGGCTGATTCTGGGGAGTCACGCTCTGACGCAGACCCCCTCGTTTCAACTGGAGATTTGTCAGAGTCTGTTAGGGACTCGCCGTCTGTTCCAGTTGAAACAGGGGGGGAACTGGAGCTCTCGAGAGCAGTTCTCACGTGATCAGCAGAGATCCGGAGCGCATCATCAGGCGCCTGCTCGATGGCTGCTTCGAGCGCTAGCGCCGGGTCAGTAGCCCCTGCAAGAATGGTGATTGCTTCGCGCTCGGCGTTGTATCCCCGGCCGGCAAGTTCCCGTACGAGGCGCGAAGGAGTCTCCAGTGGCACGAACTGTGACAGTAGCCGGCAGGCCAAAAGGATGCCGAAGAAAACAAAATATCGACCCACTCGAAACAGAGCCCTCGGGCATACGCGCTGTGAGTTCACCCACGTATTAGATCTCGGGGCTTCTCATGTCACTTTCGGTGTCAGTAGGGTGAGAGATCAGACCCTCGAATCACCAGGAGAGATGAGCGTTCTCGAACGACTCCGAGACGGTCGTCGTGCACCGATCCTCCCTCTGGACGGCAGGGACCGCATTAACCCAGAAGGTTCAAACCTGAACGTGCCAAAATCGCGATTGATGGGAGAGTCGCCCTCAGAAGACACGACAGAATCCGGTTCCGACGTACGCGAGTCTGATCCGGATTCGAGCGACAAACCAGACGCTGCAGAATCCGACGAGGCCGTCGATGCTGATCAGACAGCTCACTCAGACTCAGGATCAGGCTCAGAATCTGAACGCGATCTCGAACGAGATGACTCAGACGGCAGTGTGCAGGAATCACAGACAGATACTGCTGGGCCGAGTGACGGAGCTTCCTCACTGGCGAGTGAACAGACAGATCGCGGTGACAACTGGAGGGACGAGATGACTCGGCCAGACGACAATCGCAGTGACAGAGACTGGGTCTGGGGCGACGTTGAGAAGCCCACACGCGAGTCGAAGCCGAACGCAACTGAACGCCAACTGGCTGAGTCTGATGCTGGTCTAGTCTCTCGATTTCGAACGACACAAACAGGGCCACTCATGTGGCTCCGAGAGATGCTGTCAAGTGCGATAATCGTCTTGGCTATCGGACTGTTGCTGTTCGGGATCAGCGGGGTCTGGCCGCCGATGGTGGCGGTCCAATCCGGGAGTATGGATCCAAATATGCAAAAAGGTGATCTTATCGTGGTGACGGATCCGGGACGATTTTCGCCCGAGTCCGCCGACGAAGCCGGGGTCGTCACACGAACCACGGGTAAGGAGAGTGGTCACCGGAGTTTCGGAAACGCTGGGTCGGTAGTCGTGTTTGACGAACCCGGAGGCGGCCCCCCGACGATACATCGGGTCCACCTTTCGGTAGAGGAAGGCGAAGACTGGCACGAGAGAGCCGATTCCGACTACCTCAACAGCCAAAGCTGTGAAGAGATAGCTAATTGTCCGGCGCCACACGACGGGTATCTGACGAAAGGCGACAGTAATCCCCGCTATGACCAGGTTTCAAACATCGCCTCACCGGTACGGCAATCGTGGATAACCGGTGTCGCACGGCTGAGAATTCCGTATCTGGGTTGGATCCGGCTTGTCGTGACCGGGGCTGCCAGTCTGGTTCCGACATCGTCGAGCGTGGTTCTCCTCGCAGGAGCCACCAGTGGTGGTGTCACGCTCGTCAGCGCACGAAAAAAGACAGATTGAGTTGCTTCCCGTCCTGAAGAGCGGGGTTTTAGCCTTGAATCTTCGATAACCCGTACACAATCACAGAACTAGCGAGATATCGGGTCTCGGGAAATTCTGCGTGACACCGCTGAAAATTGGGAAAACAGTACAGTACAGTACAGTTCAGTTCAGTTCAGTTCAGTTCAGTTGTCGAATCGGGCCTGGACGAACGGTTCGGCGTTCTCGATATTGCTCAACCGGGAGTCTGAGAGAAGCACGGCTTCGGTTTCTTCGAGTGGCACCGAGAGGCTGATTTCTTTTGTACGTCCGTATCGCCCCTTAGAGACGACGACAGCGTTGACAATCCCGAGCATGTCTAACTCTGAGATCAGGTCAGTGACTCGACGCTGTGTGAGAACGTCAGCGTCGATTTCTTTACACAAACGCTTGTAGATGTTGAATACCTCCCCGGTGTTGATGTTGTGAACGCCGGTTTTCTCGAGGAGAACCGTCGAGTACAACACAATCTTACTCTGGGTTGGAAGTGTCCTGACGACTTCGACAACCCGATCAAGTTCAATTTTGTCCTGGGCCTTCCTAACGTGATTCTCGTCGGCTCGTTCCGCTTGCCCCCGCTCTGCGAGTTCGCCTGCTGTCCGGAGCAAATCGAGTGCACGCCGGGCGTCTCCATGCTCCTGAGCTGCAAAGGCTGCACACAGGGGAATGACATCGTCAGTGAGCACATCTGATTTGAACGCATCTTTCGCCCGCTGTTGGAGAATATCCCGGAGTTGATTGGCATCATACGGTGGGAAAACAATTTCTTCTTCCCCGAGTGAGGATTTTACTCGCGGGTCGAGAAACTCCGTGAACTTCAGGTCGTTCGAAATCCCGATAATTGAGATCCGGGAGTTGACGAGTTCGCTATTCATCCGAGACAGGTTATACAACGTGTCGTCACCGGACTTTTCGACTAATTTATCGATCTCGTCCAGCATAATGACTGCTACTCGTTCGTGATAGTCGACAGCTTCGAAAAACGACGTGTACACACGATCTGTCGGCCACCCCGTCATCGGGACCTCCTCCATCTGGTCGCGTTCTTCCTCGAGTTCGGTGATCCGGTTGTCGAGTTCCTCAATCGTGTCGAACGACGAGGCTCGGAGTTCAGCAGCGTCTTCAGCCAGCGTGGATCGGCGGTCCTCGTGACGGGTGAGCTTCGCCTCGACTACTTGCCGGTTTTTCTCGATAAACGTATTCGCGAGCTGCGCGAGGACACGATACTGAGTATCAGTTACTTCACAGTTCATGTACTCTACCTCACAGGGGACATCATACTTCTCAGAAGTCGATTCCAGTTCTTGTGAGACGTATTTCGCACTTGCAGTTTTGCCTGTCCCAGTTTTCCCGTAAATGAGAATGTTTGACGGGGTGTTTCGACGGAGTGCAGACACGAGAATCGTCGCCATTTTATTGATTTGGGTGTTCCGGTGAGGGAGGTCCTGAGGAGTATATGACGGCCGAAGAACCTCTTTATTCTCAAAAATAGGCTTACCGGAGAGTAGATTATCGAACAGCCCTTGATTGTCACTCTGATCGTCCTCATTGAGAACATTGTCCAGACTCACTTCTGGACTTGATCGGTCACGGCTGTCGGAGTCAGTCTTTGCTGAGGACGCCACCGACGTTGAAAGGTCGTACTCAGACTCGAGATCCGTTGAGTCGGCGGCTGCGTTAGTAGCCTCATTTGAGTCGGTTTTATCGGCTTCACCGCTACTCGCGCTGTTCTCCTGCGTCCCCCCGGTCGGGTCACCCCTGTCCGGACCGTGCGGTTTAGTATCGTTCATTTTGAATCTCGTTTCGGTCCACGTCTTCTTCTATTTTGAATCTCGTTTCGGCCCACGTCTTCTTCTTCTCCGAACATCCGCCAATCCCCCCCGTTTCAACTGGAAATCGTCACCAGGCTGCACTTCTCGTGATTGGAGAGGGTGCCGTATCTCCCCCAAGATCTGCACGAACTCTCCGCCTTCTGACGCCTGGTCTATTCAACCAAACTCAATGTAGAGGTGGTACATAAATATTTCTTCTCCAGTTGAAATTGTGCTTATGTCAGCAGATGTTGATTACCGTACGCGAAAAACGCGGCTGCAAAGACGGGAGCCTCCCATCTCGTCTTCGTCTGTGAGTTTCCGCCTCGTCGAGAGTTCTCACCACAATTTCTCTCACCCGTATTGCGCATCAGTCCGTGTATGATGATTACCGTATTGAATCGGTTCGGATATCAGGTAAAGTCACTCGTCAGCTTAATACTGACGCTTGAGGGGGTGAGTTTGGATCACCTCTGACGGCAGGCATCACCTCCACGGATTGACTTCCTCTCGCGAGCGGTCGCGAGCTTTCTCTTTGCTCCACTGCTAGCCACCCACGGCAGTAGTAATCATTCAAAGCTCTTGCTGTTCTGAGACGGATGATGACCGGCGAACGCATTCCCCTTTTGTCTCTGCTACCTGGAATACCCACCGCGTCTGGGGACTACTACGGCTGTGGGCTTGCCGGTAGATGTTCACTCCATGGAGACGTGACTCGCATTACACCCTGTGACGGAGAAATCCCTGCCATTATGGCCGACTGTATCGATACTCACGTAATAAAGGCCGTGAAAAGACCGATTGCAGTAGCCCTGTTAGTAGCACACGTGTTGAAGTTCCCATCGGGTGGTGGACAGTCTCGTGTGAGACAACCCCCCCACCCCTTCGTTTCGACTGGAACACTGCGAAGCCCCCTCCCTCTCCCTGGAACTTATCGCGACCAGTATCTTTATTATGTACAAGTAGAAATAATAACAGACTGTGTCATAGATTGATTTTTACTCGGGTGTTAACAAACATAATATAATCTGTATCTTA
>JAQCMZ010000502.1 GCA_028274825.1 Haloferacaceae archaeon | reverse complement strand
CAGAGTTGCCTGCCGGTTGACCGTCTGGATGAGGAAATACCGGAGTGGGTCTCACAGTGGGGATTGATTCCGCGTTGTCGGTTTGATTCCGCACGTGAACTATGGGTTCTGATCAAATCCAAGTTACTCCTCCTTCCGCTATACTAGCGGGTTCCTGTCTCATCAGCTACGTTTTGAAGGCCGGCAGAGCGATTTGCGCCGCTAGCTGAGATTAAGATGGAAGAGTCGGAGTTGCAGCTCTTGTCGCGTGACCAGATTGCACTGGAAACTTGGTGAGTCCCTCTGCCAGATTCGGGCAGAAACAAGGGGGTGGTCTGTACTCAAGTTACAAGTCGAAAACGGGGGAGGAGGAGCGTCAAATTGCCACATGAGTTCACATCACACGCGGAGGTGTTTTTCGGCTGTCGTACAACGATTTCAAAACCGGATTTCAAATACCGAGTCCTCATCATTTGCCGGGTGAAAACAACTCAGGAAACGCTGGGGTGTAACAACGGAGGAAATACCACGTCGCGTGCTCATGTCGCACTCGTTAAGAGGCAGACACAATCTCGGTAATGTCCGACTGTCGGGCCAGATCCCCGGGTAGAGGGCTACCAACTGATTCCGGTGACAGTCCAGATCTTAACCAACAAATCAAGACACGACCAGGTGTGTATTGGTTAGATACTGCTCATCTGGCTCTCGTGTGACCAGTTGTGTGAAGTTTCACACGAGGAAATAAACGACTGGGAGACGACGAAAGAAAACCCAGCACGGGATTGAAATATCTCACTAATTCCCGCAGTGGCAATCATCTAGTAAACCCAATCGCCCACTGATTTCACTCGGTTTCGAGAGGCGGCGTGGTCATATTGTTCGTGATATGCTCCCAGTCGTCGAATGGTTCACCAGTGTTGTATCTGAGATTCCCTCGTGGAGCATCGTAGTTCATCACGCTGCTGTAATCCGAGTACTGTACCTTTGTGGAGTCGACTCCTTCGTGATCCTCGGGAGCGATACCGACCGAGTGGCCGAGTTCGTGCAGAACAATCTTGGCGGTATCTGACGGGTCCATCACCGACTCTGAGTCTCGATACGTCATCTCAAAGAGAAACTGACAGTTCTTCCCCCCAGCTACCCCACCGATCCTGTCTCGGCCTTCGACTCGCGCGTCTTCGACCGCCAGAGCGTACCGAAATCCGTCGCCTTCCCGGTCGAACTGCTCTGGCATGACTGTCTCATCTAACTCCTGTTTGGTGACCGTCTCGCCGGTCGCAATCTCGTCATCAACGATTACGTGCAGGCTGACTCCGGTGGTGCCATCTGGATTCGTCACTGGAGCGTCGGCGTAGACGGCTTCGGCTGTGGCGAAGACCCACTTTGACGGCTTCATCCCGGTCGCGTAATCTACCTCGAGAAACACATCCATCCGAAGCGGGTCAGCCTCGCTCAGCGCCTCACGTTTCATCTCACTGCCGTCTGGGAGCCCGTCGCCGTCTGTATCCGCATTGGTCGGGTCTGTACCAAGGGATGCTTCCCGACCATCCACGAGTTGGTCTCTATCTGTGTCGGCAGCCAGCGGGTCAGTGTCGCCGTCAACCTCCGTCAGGTCGGTGAGGCCATCGCCGTCTGTATCGGCCGCTACAGGGTTCGTACCGCTATTAATCTCTGTCTGATCAGTGAGGCCGTCACCGTCCGTGTCGCCATTCGACGGATCGGTCCCGTGTTGGTTCACCTCAGCAGCATCGTCTAATCCGTCAGAGTCCGTATTCTGTCGCAGTGGGTCGCTCCCGTGTGTCTCGACTTCCGCCCCGTCAACGAGGCCGTCCCCGTCGGTATCAGCAGTGGTTGGGACAGTGCCGTGTCGAGTCACCTCCACGCCGTCTTTGAGCCCGTCGTCGTCAGTATCGGCATCGATTGGGTCAGTCTCCCAGCTGATTTCAGCCGCGTCTCCCAATCCGTCGCCGTCACTGTCTCTGGCCATCGGTCCGGTATCGTGTACAGTTACCTCGGCCCAGTCACTGAGACCGTCACCATCGCTATCGGTCGCTGTCGGTCGTGTCAGGGTTTCGTGAACCTCTACCCCATCGTCTAACCCGTCCCCGCTAGTGCCCACAGCCATCGGATCACTGTCGTTATCGACGACCTCAGTACCGTCTTCAACCCCGTCTCCGTCTGTGTCGGCAGACGCCGACAACTCACCACTGCTGATTTGTCCTCCCGGCTGTCCGAGGCAACCAGCGGTGACTAATAGTATACAGAGGATGCCTGAAACCAGAACCTGTTGATAACTCATTGGCTGAATGTCTTCAGTGTGTACCTGTGAATGGAATAAAACTTTGGGAGAACTCATAGAGAAAAGAAGCCGACGGAGCCGGTGTTCACTGCAGATAACGCCATATCGCTCCGATGAGCGGTGAGAAAATCAGTCTACAGTGGGACTTCAGCCACTGCTTGAACTTCTATAAACCGGTGAATGGCAACTTGATTCCGAGACCAAAGTGGTGACCACCCGAGCACGTCGAGCAGAGAATCTCTGACGCCTGCTGTTTTTACTCGTGAAAGTATAGACGCGCACACGGGTGGATGGGAACCGGGTGTCGGTGCACGTCCATGTATACCACCCGATTGCGGTGGATTAACAATTGTTGGCACTGTGATCTCCGGTATTCAGTCTGACCGATCAAGACGCTGCGGAATCCTTGCCGGTCAGTGTTCGGTTGTCACTGCTCCGAGTTCGGCTTTTCTATCTGTTTGTCGAGGGTGGGTTCATCTGGAGTGACGGGCTTCACTCGACGCTCTCCGAAGCCGTCCTTCGAGTGGTTTCCGACGCGGGTGAGTCCGGACACCGCAGTCTCGACCGGTCGCCATCGGAGCCGCCGACCACG
>JAQCMZ010000496.1 GCA_028274825.1 Haloferacaceae archaeon | reverse complement strand
CTTCTATGTTGAGTCGTACGTCTCGCAATTCCCCAGACTCGGCACCGAGGAGAAGCCGAATGCTGAGCCCGAAGGCGAGCGTTATTATCGCGCTGATGGGAGGTGGATTGATTCCGCAGCGCTTCAGGATCTAGGAATTCACAAAACCGAGCATGACGATGGGCAGACAGAGTACCACGTTATCACCAAATCCGAGGAGCTAACGCTACAGCTCTGTCAGAGACGCATTCGAGACATTTACCACGAATACGGCGAAGCACTTCGACTGATGTATTAATGCCTTCTACAACAGCACCGAGCCGTAAGGAATGGCCCGCGTGTATGTTCTGTCTCTCGTGTGTTGGTCATTCCTCAAATTGCGACCCTCATTAGTGCCGACCACACAACTCAGTTCAAAGATAATGCATCTAAACAATTCGTGAGCGTCGTATATGCCTGCTCAACGTGGCCGATTGTCCTACCGTTACCGAGTCCCTCTCCGGTGTGTTGGACAATCAACTGTGAGTGCGCAACAGAATTCCGCAAGTCTGTCACGTCGTCCAGTTGGCTAGACGCCCGGTGCTCACTTTCGAACCCACAGGCCTGCCAGCAATCCTCGATACTGCTGATGATCGTCACGAGCGTCGAAAACTGGGCGTAATGAATCTCATCTAAGCCAATATTCGACCGCTGGGCCTCGGCATATCCCTTCTCGATATCTTCAACGATATCCGGGTGGAGTGAAACACAATCCTTCCAGTCAGGTGCGGTAGTACCGATAAGGTCACGGAACTGTTCTTCGAGCAGCGTGATGCGGTCAAACAGGTGAATCGATGCCGGAGACGTGTTCAGGTCCGCACGTGTCAGGATGCCGGTCAGCCGGTTCTGCCCACCGAGGAAATAAAACGGTGAGTCATACAGCGCTGAGAGAACCTCGTCGAATGCCGCATCTGTGCTGATGATTTCTTCGAGTGTAATTGGCTCTGTGTATTCCACGACCTGTGTGCTGGATTCTGCCCGTTGGAGTTGTTCCAGTGTGACGTACCCGAGGACCGTGTCTTCATCGTCAAGAACCGGTGCCGCATCGAACCCATTTGCCTCCAGCCAGTCAACTGTCTCTGTGACCAGTGTGTCTGATGATTGTGACGCAATTGACTGCGTTGCAAGGTCGTTCGCGGTACAGCGGTACAGGTCTTGACTCATGACTCCCGCTGGCGTCGCCGAGTAATATAGTCGTTTGGCCGGCACAAGCAATAAGTGAATGTAATTATTTAGTAGTCATTAATGATTACTGGACATTTCTACGAGGCAGGCGGATACGTCGACCACGGAGACGCCAAAATACTGTTGCCAGTCGAAGAGTTGCAAGCAGCGGTACACACCCACCGAGACGCCGGACTCGCGCTCAACGCTACCCCACCAGGAGCTGTCCTCGCCGTCAGACCAACCGGCATGGCGAGTAGTTACGCCTTGACACAGCGCCCGCTCGCCGCGATCGAAGTGGACTCACTTTCCAAAGAGTTGTGGGCACAATTCAATCGTCTGATCGATGACGATCTTGAGCAATATGCCCTGATCCAAGTCGGTCGGCAACCCCACGCGTCACAAAACCGGAGTCTCTCAGAGTTTTGATTCGCATCGTCCCGGCAGAGCCTTAGCAACTGCTCTGCAGACGTTAACTATCAAAAACAGCTGCAAAACCTATTCCACTGAGACAAATACACAGTCCAGCCTCGCGTACACTTTGTACACGGCGTTTGAGAGGTTAAACAAATCTCTATCTTGATACAGCGAGAGAATCCCGCCGTTCACGGCGGGAGTGAATCGCGTAAGCTCCGTGCTATAAAACCGGCACACGTAGCAGCCGGTCGGAAGCGAGACATCACCCGCGCTTGAAATCGCCTCGGAAATAGACAGTGGTTCCTGTTGTCACCGAATGTTCTCTGGGAACAATCGTCAGTTAGCCTATTCCGGATTAGGCTATTCTGTATTTGGCTATTCGAGAGTTTTATTTGGCTGGGCTGCAGCCAAAGGATATGGAGCGATTCGTGGATCGGGAAGGTGAACTCCGTCGGCTTCGAGACTGCTATGAGTCGGACGACGCTGATATGGTCGTGATTTTCGGGCGTCGTCGTCTCGGGAAAACCGAACTCGTCCGAGAATCACTCACAAACCGTGATGATGCCATTCTGTACCAAGCGACTGAAACAACCAAGCAAATCCAACTGGACGCGTTCGTGGACGTAGCGGCTGAGTCGTTTCCGGGGATCGACCGGATCGAGAGCGAATGGGAATCGCTGCTCGGGTATCTTTCCGAACAGGATGCAGTCATCGTGTTGGACGAGTTCCCGTATCTGATTGACGCTGACGAGAGTCTTCCGTCGGTTATCCAGCGACTTTGGGATCAGGAGTTGCGTGACACGGGCGTGACGCTCGTGCTCGTCGGATCCTCGATTAGTATGATGGAGGAGGCAACACTCCTGGGGAACAGTCCTCTGTATGGTCGATTTACTGAGAAAATCGATCTCCGCCAACTCGACTTTGCTGCCGTGCGAACGTTCTTTCCCGAGAGCTACACCCCTGAACAACTGCTGTTCGCATGGGGCGTGTTTGGCGGGACACCGTACTATTTGGACGGCATCGACCTGGATGGTGACCTCGGAACAGTCATCCAGCAGTCGCTGCTGTCACGACAGGGATTTCTGCACGACGAACCGGAATACGTCCTCCGTACTGAGCTAACGGAACCGAACCGATACTTTGCCATCTTGAAAGCGATTGCCGCCGGAAACACGACCTCGAACGAGATTGCACAAACAGTCGGAATCGATGGCAAACAGATTTCAACGTACACACAGAAACTGGAGCGACTGCGACTAGTCGAACGTGAGGTTCCAGTAACAGAGGACAAAACGAAGTCACGCCGAGGGCGGTACCGGATTCTTGATCCGTTGTTCAGGTTTTGGTTCCGGTTCGTCTACGGGAACGAAGACCGCTACGAGCGATTGGGTGCCGACGCCTACGAGACAGTTATTGAACCAGAACTGGCGGATTTTGTGAGTCAGGAGTTTGAAAACCGCTGCCAAGACATCCTCCCGGATCTCTACCCCGAACTGATGTTCACCGATATCGGCCGCTGGTGGTACAACGAGTACGAAGTGGATGTGGTAGGATTCGATGCAGATGGGACGATGGTAACAGGTGAGTGCAAGTTCACGTCCGCGCCACTCGATTACAGCGCGCTCGCCTCACTTGAAGCCCATACTGATGAGATTCGATGGTCGCCTGAGGAGAACGAAGTTGAACACGAGTATGCGCTGTTCGCCCGAAATGGGTTCACGGAATCTGTTCGTGAGGCGGCTGCTGACCGTGACGACCTGCAATTGTTCGACCTCAAACGGATCGTTGACCCGGTCGCGTCGGAATCGGAATAAAACCGCTATATTTGCATTTTGTTTGTGACAGCAACTGGGTAAGAGAGTTGGGTCCTGCTGAATACAGGGCGCATATTCAGCATGGACAACTTTGTACGCGCCCCATACTTAACGTTCGGAAAAGCGCGATTCTCTCGCCGAATCCAGATAGCTAACCGGTCAGCATCTTCGGTGAATAAATGGTGGTTGGTGTGTCATGTAACATCTGTTTCCCATCTGAGACCAATAATACATATATGTCTCTTCAGATTCCAGATTCACTTGCAGATTTCATCGATGAGGTGGATTCTTCTGGAAAGACACTCCTGTTGCATAATCGGAACAGACCAGAGCCGACGGTTGATCTCCTTTCACAAGCGTTTGAGAATCAATCAGTCACAGTCGCAGAACATCACATACCGGAGGGTGGTGAGGATCTTGTCTGTCTCATCAATGATGGCAGGGTAATCGAAACATCACCGTTCCGGGCACTTGAGCGGAGCTTTTTGATGGTCAACTCCGATCTCTACCGTACGGGGGCCAATCAGTCCGGAGTTGATAATTTTCCGGCTGCACTAACTGGTCTCGATGAGGTCGAGTTTACCGTTCGTGGCTACCCACAATCACACAAAGAAAAGCTGTTGCTGGTACTCATCTCCCGGTTCATCGAGTATCGGGCGCTCGAATCCGAAGCAGGGCGCTTTCACGCGACGTTCCAGCGGTTGTCCCGGCTTGACGATGAATACGGGACACACCAAATCTATAAACGCCTCGGTGAGAGCGGAGTCGAAACACACGTCTATGGTATTCGAGATGATCCATCTGTAATCGAAGATATCGATGTCACAGTACATGACGGGTCATCGACAGCGTATCGCCGATCATGGGTTGTTCTCTTTCAGCCGCGAGACGGCAGCCACACTGATACCGCTCGGGATGGGCCAGTCGCATTGGTCGCAGTCGAAATTGACGACAACGTCTGGCGTGGGCTGTGGACGTACGATCCTGATCGAGTCAGCCGCCTCCAGTCTCATATGAAACATACATTCTGAGTTTCAAGATCTCTATCGAGACGGGTGTCCCGAGGCTGTTTCAGGCGATGCTGTCACTGACGGGCTCACAGACAGCCGTGGACGGGATGTGGTGCAATCATCTCTTCTGTGGATTCACAGAATGCGAAGGATAGCGTCGCCCTGACGTTGCGAGCGAATACGCTAAGTCGTCGATCACTGGACAGTCCGCCTGATTTCGATGAAGCAATTTAACGCAGTGTCCGAAGCCCATGTCCTACGAAGGGTGAGTCCCCTCCGCAAACTGAAGCGATCCGCGGCTCCCGGCGCTCAACTTCCGTTGATCCCGACGGGAATCGATCACAGTCTCACACTGTGGACATTCGTAGGTGAGTGAATCGGCGAGTACGCGGATGATCCAGTCTCCGTTGATGTGGCTCTCGTGGCCGCACTCGGGACAATAGAGCGTTGCCTTATCGATCGGCTGTTGCTCGGTAGTAGAAGTAGAGGGCTTCATCCGATACACTCATCTCTGGGCAAACATAACCATGTCGTGTCTCAGTTCGACTGCCGGCTCGGTACGGACTGTCAGCATAATGATCAACAACAGTCAACAATGACGCTACCCGGTATCAGTCCTCTCGGTCGCCAACTAACAGCGTGTTCATCACCAAAGAGTTGATACCTCGCCGGAGGCGTTCGGTTACGGCTTGGTCAGATATATCGAACGAGTCTGCGAGCTCTTGAGTCGAGATTTGCCGCGGTAGCGAATAGTACCCAGACTCCACCGCGTACGTGAGCATTTCGCGCTGTGGGGGCGTCAATCCGTACCACGGCCCTGCATCCGGTCGAGTGGGGTTGTAGATCCGTTTGATCGATACCTGGATGTGCTCCTCGGTATAGTATTCCTGAAAGGTCGAAAGCGTGTCGTGAGTCGGGAATCTGAGTTCAAGTTTCCAGGTGTCGGCAGTTCCGCTTGCGTCTAATAATACCGCATCTAAATCGAGAATTCTCTGGAATAAGGAGCCGTCAGTCAGTTCCCAATCCAGCGAGTACAGTGTTTCGTCCTCGTGCGTATTGACGAGGGAAATCTCATTGACCGACGGATGCTCTCGGACAGCCTGTTCGAACAGCTCTCGTTCGTCGTTCCGGACTCGAACGAACGGTGTGGGTTTCCCTCCCAGTGGCACCATCGTTTCGGCTGAGATTTGCGTCGTCCCCTCGACCCGGAGAATCTGCCCGAGTTCGAACGAATCAGATGGGACAGTTAACTCAACGATAACACTCATGAGATAGATATCCGTTGTGCCCCAACTGCCCTAAAGTCTCGGCAGAGACAATCTTCCGGCGTCACGATGGACTTGGTGTACCATGCCTTTCGGTAGTGTTATTCCCCGGGGCGGCATAGCAAGAGAGACAGAGGCACACGACTGTGCCATTCCTGTTGGTGTGGGGGTGAATCGAACACTGCCCCAGCGGCGTATCGCAGTCGAGTGTAAGTCACACTATGACAACCGATTTCATTTCCGACGACGAGATGTCGAGTACAGCGGACTTCGAGGCAGCTCTCGGTCAGGTGATTCTCACCGCCCTCCAGAACGACATCGATCCGTGGGGGACGTGGGAATATCGTACTGACGGAGCGAATTCAGACACGGAAGTCATGGTCGTCAGACTGGCGGAGTGACACCTGAAGGGGTACACTGGCGGTGCTGTCTTAAGTACCATGTTAGACCATCCCGAAATGTGTTGCGCAGTGCATTCCGATTACTTCGTATGGCAGATTCTCCCGGTATTTCTGATCCTCCAACCGAGAGATCTGATTCGAGAGCAACTGTCGCTCACCGGCTGGTCGAGAACGTTTCGACACACGCGCTATTCCAGCTCGACTCCGACGGGGATATCGCCACGTGGCCAGCCCCGGCAGAGGAGCTCTACGGACACGACGCGGATTCGATTCTCGGGCAGCACCTAAGTGTCCTGTTTGCTGATAAAGATAGCGCAGATTCCGATTCGCTGCCTGATGAGTTCTTCGAGAAGCCGGAAACCGAAACCATCGAAGTCGAGCACTGGCATCGGCGCGCCGATGGTGCAATCTTCTGGGGAACACTCACGCTGTCGCCGCTGTGGAACGGCAGCTTTCACGGGTACGCGGCGGTCAGCCAGGATACGACGACGACGAAAGAGTACGAGCGAATGCTGGAACGGCAGAACGACCGCCTCAAAGAGTTCACCGACATTCTTGCCCACGACCTCAGAAATCCACTGAACGTTATCGATGGCCACCTGAGTCTGTACGAGGAAACCGGGGATGGCGACCATCTCGAAACAATCGACGAGACGACCGACCGGATGGCGCGACTCGTCGAAGACCTGCTTCGTGTAGCCCGACAGGGGAACGTCGTCACCGACCCAGAGCCGACCGACATCGGCGACCTCATCGACACGGCCTGGGAGAGTCTGACCGGCGACTCCGGCCCGACCCTCCACTACGAAACCGTCGAGTCAGTGAGCAGTGATCCCGACAGGCTCTGTGAGCTATTCGAGAACCTCTTCCGAAATGCTGTCGAACACGGCGGGAACGGCGTGACGGTTCGGGTCGGCCCGCTCGACACGGGGTTCTATATCGAAGACGATGGGCCGGGTATCGCCGGCGAACACAAAACGAAGGTCTTCGATCACGGATTCACCACGAGAGATGATGGCCACGGGTATGGCCTCTCGGTCGTCCGGACGATTGTCAACGCTCACGGCTGG
>JAQCMZ010000010.1 GCA_028274825.1 Haloferacaceae archaeon | reverse complement strand
TGATGTTCTCGGTCGCGGGAAGCTCTCGGTGCGCTCGAATCGGGACGTGGCCGATTTTCGAGAGTCGAACAGTGGCGTACCCGTCTTGGCCCGTGGTGTGATTCACGTCGAAGCCTTCGGACTGATACGCGACTGACCGACGTTCGCCGCTCCCCTGCCACTTCAACTGCCCTGTCTTGTGGCCGTTTTCTCTCCGCCCCTTCTGCGTCTCGACGTTCTTGTGTATCTCCGAGACGGTCTGTTGAGCGGCGTGTGCCGAAACTTCCGAAAAGAGCGGCCACCGCTGTTTCCAGTCGGTAAGTTTGCGGTGCTGGTCGTAGGCGGTTGGCCGGTTTCCGTAGTCATAGGAGTAGTAGTCGCGGATGGCGTGGTTTCGTATCTGTCGATGTATTTCGATATGACGCCACGCTTCGCTGGCGGTTTCCTCGTCGGGATACGCACGACAGCGAAGCGTTACGTCCATTCGAGTTAGTCCAGTCGTTCGACAGTGAGTTTGATACGGTCGCCCGGCTCGATACCGAGCGGTTCGCGCACATCTTCGGGAATCGTGACCTGTCCTCGGTCACGGACAGTCGGGTAACATTCCATCTCTGTCTGACCCATACAAATCCATTCTGATTCACTCGAAGTAAGTGTTTCGATACCGTTGGCCTGTGGGCTGGGAGAGACAACCCGGCGGCTGGTCGGCCACTGTCGGCTTCACCCTCGGGGTCAAGCCCCGAGGCACTCGCCTTGAACCGCCTGTAGAGTATCGCACGCAACTGTCCCCGTTCTCGATTTACAGTGGTATCAAGCTGAAAGCCCACGGCTGTCGTCGTGGGATGACCCCGACAACTGTGAATCTCTCCACACTCACCGACTTGGCTGGAGATTCGACAGAACCCACGAATGTATTCTCGTCTGGCAACGACTACGAGTTGCCGACCGAAAACAACGGGAACTCCGAGTCAGCAGAGCAGAACCACTCAGAACTCACTGCCGGAGAGGATGGAACGGCTGCGTGGCTCAGCCAGCACTATCGGTTGCAAACCACACTATCCCACCCCAAGCGGCGCAGTACCGTGGGAATCCCACGACCTCAGTCGTGTGGAGGAAGTCAATCTCCTGGTCGGCCCTTGAGAGCGGTGAATCAGCCGTCGGCCTCTTCTCGCGGCTGAAGCCACTCGGATTCGTCTCACGGCTCCAGGCGTGAGCAGTCTGCCTGCCACGATAGAAGAATTAAACAGAGGCGGGGCGCGTTCTCTACGCATGTCATCGCTGAGCGATAACCGCTCACGTACCGGCTGGTGGGTTCTCGGGGTCGTGCTGGCGTCCATCATCGCGTACGTGGCGACATCTTTCATCGGTGTCGTCATGATCGGGTTATTTCTTTATTACTCGACTCGGCCGATTTATGCCCGAGTTCACGACCGGGTTTCAGGTGGGAACACAGCTGCCGCTATCGCGTTATTTCTGCTCGCGCTGCCCGCACTCTCACTGGTCAGCTATTCAGGAATTGTTGCGTATCGAGAGTTGAGACAAATCGCCGGAGTCCAACTGCCAAAACTTGACGGTGAACTGTTCGGCGCCGTCGTCAACCCGGAGGTCATTTTTCAGCAAGAGGTAGGGGAGTATCTCTCAACGGACCAACTGATGGCAGTGCTCAATGCACTCGCGTCAGCAGCAGACACACTGACTTCGATTGGGGTCGCACTAATCCAAGCGTTCGTCGTGGTGGCGATTGCGTTTTATTTACTTCGTGACGGCCCTCGGTTGGCCGACTGGTTTCTCTCGACGTTTGGAGACGGTAACGGGGTTCTTGCAGAGTTTCTCGGGGCAGCAGATCAGTCTCTGGAGAGTGTGTTTTTCGGCAATATTCTGAACGCGCTTGTGACTGGCGCGATTGGCGCAATCTTGTTTTCACTACTGAATATCATCGCTCCAGAGGGCGCATCGATTCCAGCAGCTGCGTTGACTGGGTTACTCACGGGTGTAGCCAGTCTGATTCCAGTGGTGGGAATGAAGCTGGTATACGTCCCGTTGACCGTATATATCGGCGCACAGTCGGTTACGACTTCCGGCACTGAGAGTCTGTGGTTCGTGGTGTTGTTCTTCGGGGTCGCGCTCGTAATCGTCGATACAATTCCGGATTTGGTGTTACGGCCGTACGTCTCCGGAGGTAACCTGCACGTGGGGACGCTCATGTTGGCTTATATCTTGGGCCCGTTGCTGTTCGGATGGTATGGGCTGTTTCTGATGCCGGTGTTGCTCATATTCATTATCCACTTTGCGAGAATAGTATTACCCGAACTGATTGCCGGCGAACGGGTCCGCCCACAGTCGTTCGGCACCCCAGAGGCAGTTCCAACCGGGGCAGCGACAGGCCCTCGCTCACCCCCGAGAGATGCGTCTGCGTCGGCTGAGGCTGAGCCGTCTCACAAAACCCCACCCCCAGAGAGCTCATCGGTGTCGGCTGAGTCTGGACGCAACTCTGAGCCGTCTCAAAAAGAAGAAGATTCTTCAGGAGAATTCTCGTGGGCCACAGACTCGCGTGACCGGCCTGCTGAGAGTCACCCGACGAAAGACGAGGATACAAAATCTGAAAACGGGACGACACCGGGACACGAGAGTACAGATAGACCCGCAGGAGAGGGTAATCCTGGACGTAATCTGTCGACAAACGCTGGACAATCGGATCAACACAGCGACTCTAATGCGGAAGACACCGAAGAATCTCAGCCGAACTGACCAGGAGGGCGATGGTATCGGCCGTCAAATCCAGGAAATTCCACCCACGACGGGGATATCGCGGGCGACGTGTCGTACGTGCCCAAGATGGATGTCTCGAGAATTGCTCGCGAGGCGGTTTGTCGGCTATTCTCTTAGTGAGAATTCAGGAACTGGCCAGCGTCGCCAGAACAGCCATAGAATCGATCAGGCTTCGATATACTGAGATTCCCAGTCCTGTCTGGCGTTAATCTCTCGTGACCCGCGTCGAGTCAGCGTGTAGTAGTTAGTCCGTCGGTCACGTTGGCCCTTCTCGACGAGACCTTTGTCTACGAGAGTGTCCAAGTTGGGGTACAATCGGCCGTGGTGTATCTCTTTCTCGTAGTAATTTTCGAGTTCCTCTTTGATCGCGAGTCCGTGCGGTTCGTCAAGCCCGGCGATGACATAGAGAAGATCACGCTGGAATCCTGTGAGGTCATACATAATTGATGTCAAGCTACCATATACTGTCGACTTTGATAAATATTCCGTCCGAAACCACACCAGATATTATCAGACGACCAGTAGATCGATTGTAACGCGTTTTTTCCTCTTCTGATGGATTAGTTACTATATCGATAGAACATCAACGCTACTACAGTTCCGGAACTCTGGCAGACAATTGACTCCCTCAGTTATAGAAATGCGAGGAGAATACCCGCGCCTTGAGGCGCGGGATGAATCCGACAACTCTTCCACACTCCACCGTCGATAGCCCGACTGGATATTCCACGCCCGAATCCAAACTTTCACCACAGAACGCCTCATAACTAGTTATAGAAGCGTTCCACAATGCACATCCACCGCACCTACCGAGCGACAATCCTCAACCACCAGCAGGTAGAAGAACCGCTTAACCAGCACGGGTGGAGTGCGTCGAAACTCTGGAACGTTGCGAACTACTACTCCCGAGAAGTGTGGGATGAGACGGGCGAGATTCCCGACGATTCGGACTTGAAGAGCGAGATGAAGACTCACAACACGTACAACGGATTGCACTCGCAGTCCAGTTCGTTCGAAAATCCCTGATTTTCGTGATGCCAACAATCTCCGATTGTTGAGCACAGCGCGTTCTGGAAGAACTCGCTGAATCCTTCAACTCGTGGAAGCAAAAGC
>JAQCMZ010000493.1 GCA_028274825.1 Haloferacaceae archaeon | reverse complement strand
CCGTGATCTGAACCGGCGTGATCCTCGCGTCTGAATTTGAAACGCGAGTCTGCTCGCTACGTCTCCACCACGATCACCAATCGCTGACAGCCATCATCCGACACTCAGAGAGCGGGATTCTGAGTGATACGCCGAGAGAGGTAATTGATCTCACAGCCGCGAGTCGCTGAACAGGAAGCCGATGCTGTCGGACAAGTGTATGACGGTTGCCTCACTGAGGTATAAGTAACTATCGATATTAATGATGCATATGAGATTCGAGTCATCCACTACGTATGACCTGCTACGGGGTGTTCTCGCGGAGGCAAAGGATCCGCTGACGGCTCGTGAGATATATCTCGCAGTCGAAACTGACGAACAATCCGGTAGCCCCCACAGGGTAGCGACAATTCTCGGTCGCCAAGCGGAAGCCGGTGAGATTAAAGTTATTGCTGGCAATCCATACCGATATACGCTGAACGTCTGAGACCGCGGACCCTCTACTCGTAACCGACAGACATACTCAATCTACAGGTGGTTGAGGCGAGTACCTCGGGGATTAACCCCGAGGGTGAAGCCTCACAGTTCGTCCCCGAGGGAGTCCACACCTTTGGAAGTTGTTCGCTGTCGTCTGTATACCGTCTCGGATTCTCTCATCTAATTCTCGCAAACCCTCACAACATCGACACGCTGGAGACCGCTGAGGACGGGCGAGATAACGACACAAGCGCGCTCGTCATCGTTTACAGCTATATTGCGAATATCGCAATCAAATACGAAAAACGGACCACATCGCCGGTCTTATTACGATGAGCAGACTTCAGTGCACAATGACTGAGATATCGGGGAACCACGTCGAAGACAGACAGACAATCCTGTTGATCGGAAGCGGACCGATCCAGATTGGTCAGGCAGCCGAGTTCGATTACTCCGGCGCACAAGCATGCCGGGCACTCCGCGAGGAGGGTGCGCGGGTGGTGCTTGTGAACTCGAACCCGGCAACGATCATGACCGACCCCGAGATGGCAGATCGTGTGTATATCGAGCCGATCACGACCGAGGCGATTTCCGAGGTGATTCGGACGGAGCGTCCCGATGGCGTCATTGCAGGACTCGGCGGACAGACCGGGCTCAACGTCACTGCCAGACTCGCCGAAGAAGGGGTGCTCGAAGAATATGGGGTCGAGGTCATGGGGACACCCCTAGAGACCATCTACGCGACTGAAGATCGCGATCTTTTCCGCCAGCGGATGGAATCGATCGGCCAACCGGTGCCCGCCTCAACGACAATCTCGCTTGACGACCACGAGACGGTGACCGGCATGACAGAGACAGCACTGCAGGATCGTGTTGAGGCGGCTGTGGACGTCGTCGGTGGCCTTCCGGTGATCGCTCGGACAACGTACACCCTCGGAGGATCCGGGTCGGGCGTGGTAGACGAGTTGGGCGAACTGCTTGAGCGCGTTCGCAAAGGCCTTCGACTCTCTCGTAACGACGAAGTCCTGATCACGGAATCAATCGCTGGCTGGATCGAACTCGAGTACGAGGTGATGCGCGATGCCGATGACTCGTGTATCATCATCTGTAATATGGAGAATCTGGACCCGATGGGTATCCACACGGGCGAATCGATTGTCGTCACCCCATCACAGGTGATCCCCGACGACGGCCACCAGGAGATGCGTAACGCTGCTCTGGGCGTCATTCGAGAGTTAGGTATCCAGGGCGGCTGTAATATCCAGTTCGCCTGGCGCGACGACGGCACTCCCGGCGGGGAGTATCGTGTCGTCGAAGTGAACCCTCGCGTGTCACGGTCGTCAGCGCTGGCTTCGAAAGCGACTGGCTACCCGATTGCCCGAGTGACCGCGAAGGTCGCGCTCGGAAAGCGTCTCCACGAAATCGATAATGAGATTACCGGCGAGACGACAGCTGCCTTCGAGCCCGCAATTGATTATGTCGTCACGAAGGTGCCCCGCTGGCCGAGTGACAAGTTCGACGATGTCGACTTCACGCTGGGAACGGCGATGAAATCCACCGGAGAAGCGATGGCGATCGGGCGACGGTTCGAGGAGTCGCTCTCGAAAGCGTTACGCTCTTCGGAGTATGATCCCGCCCGTGACTGGGAGGCGATCGACGACGCTGCGCTCGAAACCGACTATCTCGAACGCCCGTCTCCAGACCGGCCGTACGCGATGTTTGAGGCGTTTCGACGGGGCCACTCGGTCGATCGTGTTGTCGAACTGACAGGGATTCACGAGTGGTACGTCAGCCGGTATCAGAACATTGCTGTTTCCACAGACGCCGCCACCGGTGATATCGCGGAAGCTGCGGCCGCAGGCTGGACTAACGCTGATGTCGCTGCAGAGGCCGATATCGATGTTGCCGAGGTCGAATCGGCCGCGCCAGATCGCACGTTCAAACAGGTTGATACGTGTGCTGGCGAGTTCGAGGCCTCGACACCCTATTACTACTCTGCGCGGCTCCCCCCGTATCTCCAGGGGGCCGACTCGGCGGGGGCTGTCGGCGAAGTCCACGTTGATCCGGCTGTCGAGAGTGTGGTCGTGGTCGGGGGTGGACCGATTCGGATCGGACAGGGTGTGGAGTTCGATTACTGTTCGGTACACGCAGTGACCGCGCTTCGTGAACTGGGTATCGATGCCCACGTAGTGAATAACAATCCAGAGACGGTTTCGACGGACTATGACACGTCAGACGGGCTGTTTTTCGAGCCAGTCTCCGCCGAGGAGATTGCCGACGTAATCGCAGAGACCGGCGCTGACGGCGTCATGATACAGTTTGGCGGTCAAACCTCCGTCAATATCGGCAAACCGCTTGCCGAAGAGCTCCGCCGTCGTGACCTCGACTGTGAGATCATGGGAACCAGTGTCGATGCGATGGATCTCGCAGAGGACCGCGACCGGTTCAACGCCCTCATGGACGACCGGACGATCTCCCAACCCGATGGCGGCTCTGCCGTGAGCCGTGAGGATGCATTCGAACTGGCCGAAGAGATTGGTTACCCCGTGTTAGTGCGGCCCTCCTACGTGCTCGGTGGGCGCGCGATGCGAATCGTGGAAGATGATGCCGAATTGGAGCAGTATATCGATGAGGCAGTGCGGGTGTCTCCTCAGGCGCCAATCCTCGTCGATGAGTTTCTCGCCGATGCGGTCGAACTGGATGTCGATGCCGTCGCCGACGGCGACGAGGTGCTGATTGGCGGTGTTATGGAACACGTCGAGAGTGCTGGTGTCCACTCTGGTGACTCCGCGTGTGTGATTCCTCCTCGAGCGCTGAGCGAAGCCACGATGAAGCGAGTGCGCGAGGTCACGACCGAGATTGCGGACGCCCTAGACACCGTGGGGCTATTGAACGTTCAACTCGCCGTGACGGGCATCCACGATTCTACTGTTGACCCACAGGTGTACGTGTTAGAGGCGAACCCGCGGTCCTCGCGAACGGTGCCGTTCATCTCGAAAACGACCGGCGTTCCAATCGCAAAATTGGCCGCGAAAGTGATGACCGGTCAACAGCTCGCTGATCTGGACGCGGTTGAACGGATTCCCGAACAATACAGCGTCAAAGAAGTGCTTCTCCCGTTCGACAGGCTTCCGGGATCGGATCCCCGTCTTGGCCCGGAGATGAAGTCCACAGGAGAGGTGATGGGAACTGCCAGTTCCTTCGGTAAAGCCTACGACAAGGCACAGGACGCCACCAACAAACCAGTCCTTGAGGGTGGGACGGCCGTGGTCGACCTCTCGGCACCGGAATTCCCAGATCCAGACACTGAGCCCGGTGAAGCGCTCGTCGACGGATTTACCAATCACTTCGATCTCAGCGAGGCAGTCGATCTCGTACAGGCAGCACGGCGTGGTGAGGTCGACCTGATCATCTCTCGTGAACGAGAGTTACTGGAGGTGGCCGTCGAGGAAGAAATCACGTACTTCTCGACACCCGCGAGTGCGCGGGCTGCACTCCAAGCGATCAACCGCTCTGAGGAGGATATTGACGTGATGGCAGTCTCTGATCAATCTCGTCGACAGGCCAAGTGGGGCATCGGGTCGGGAGACTGAGACGCATCCACTCTATCCCACTATTCGCGGGTAACCCGTGGGGTGAACCTCAGTGATTCGAATATCTGTGATTCAGGATCGAGACCCCGACAGTGACGCTGTCATCACACCGGCGTCTCAGCTGTTCTAGCTCGGACGTGGGTAGGGACAAGACCTTGAGATACATCTGTCGCGCGTACGGTCAGCCACACTCAGTTGTGAGCGATACGGACAAACCAGGCTGAGTAGTTCGGGGGTCGGCGCTTAACTCATGTCACTGCAGTGTAGATACCGGTGGCCGACGTGACCAACCCACAGTGTTTATACGAACTCCTCCTTCCTATCTCGTATGTCGTTCATACACGTGTGTCTGAACGTGACTGACGCCGACCGAACCGCCGACTGGTACGTTGAGCAACTTGACTTTGAATATTCTTGGGAGTTCACCACTGAAGATGGGACGGGTCGGAACGTCTACGTCGCCGACGACGAGGGAGTGGAACTCCAACTTTCCGACACCGATGGCCAACAGCCGGCTGATCCGGGAATGCTGTACGATCATATCGCGCTCGGTGTCGACGACGTTGATGAGACATTCGCAGAGGTTGACCACTTTGGTGTCGTCAAAGAGCCAGGCGATCAGCCCGCCGCGGGCGCTCGGACCGCGTTTGTAGAAGATCCCGACGGACACGTTGTTGAGCTCGTAGAGCCGCTCGAATAGCGGCTCTCGATGTCGCGACGATTCATCGCTACTGATCTCGGTATGAATTGTGCTTTCGAATACAAATCAAACGCTGAACAGGCGTAATCCCACATCGGGCCGTGGATGTGTGCCGTCACTCAAGCACCCGACTGAGTTAGAGGAGATGAATACGTGTTGACCAGCCGTCCCGCATCGGTGGCCCACGGCCATCTGTCAGTGAGAGCGGGGTCAGACGTAGAGAGCTGGAACCGGTGTGAGCGGAGTGTTGGCTCGGCTCCGGTTCACCCGTCATCGGGTGGGTTTTAGTTTGCTACTCCTGTGAGGAGGCGGCCGGGGCGGAAAGTGTTTGTCCGAATCAATCTAAGATATTGGCCGCGCGGGCCTTTTCAGTGATTTCTTGAGCCATCTTGTTGGTTGCCTCATCAACCATCTGCCCGTCGACAGAGACCGCACCGCGCCCTTCTTCCATTGCGTCAGAATAGGCCTCGACAATCCGCTGTGCACGGTCTGCGACCTCTGGGTCCGGGGCGAACACTTCGTTAGCAATCTCAATTTGTGAGGGGTGGATTGCCCATTTGCCGTCACAGCCGATCATGTTAGCTCGCTCTGCAGAATCACGGAATCCCTCGGGATCATCGATATCTGCGTATGGCCCGTCCATCGCGGGGACACCGGCACTCTTGGCGGCTGCGTTCACCTCTGACAGTGCGTGGTGCCAGTAATGACCGGGGTACTCGGGGAACTGACCGATATCCAGTCCTGGGGTGCCCATAGCCGCCGAGTAGTCGCCAGGCCCGAAAATCACCGATGAGAGTCTGTCTGTCGAATGGGCGATCTCGTGAACGTTGTGCATTCCTTCGCCATCCTCGATTTGAGGCTCGAGTCCGATCTCTCCGATTTCGAGATCGTTGTTTTTCTCGACTTCTCGGAGCAGGTTTTCCACCGTATGTACGTCGGCCGGAGCCGCCACTTTCGGAATAATGATGTCGTCGATATACTCACCGGCTCGCCCGACTACTTCGATGATGTCGTCATACCACCATCGCGTGTCGATCCCGTTCATCCGGTAGGAGAGAATCTTGTCACTCCAGTCGTGGTCACGGGCTGCTTCGATGAGCGGTTCACGTGATTCTACTTTCGCGTTCGGGGCGACCGAATCTTCGAGATCGAGAAACACCTCGTCGGCATCACTGTCAGCTGAACTCTCCATCATCGATGCGTCGCTTGCTGGGGTTGCCAACTGGGTTCGCCGAAGTTTCACGTCACTCATATTTCATCCGCACAATCCAGTCGGAACTAGATAAATCTGAGGTGATACGCCAGCCCGCGGGAACCGTGCGACTTCACTGCTGTCAGCGACTCTTTACTCAATCCGTGTTGTAGTATCCGTGAGCAGACTTGTCGGCTCTTTCAACAGTGGTTGCCAATACGACGTGTCTCCGCGAACCCGTTCTAGTTGGGTCCAGAATGCCAGTTTGCCTGTTCCGTCTCGAATACTGACGATCAAATTGCCAACAACCGATAAGAATCCGCAGCGACCGTTCGAAGTCGCAGCCGCGGGAACCTGTCAGCACAATTTATGATTCAGCATAACCAACCACTCTGACCCGCGGGAATCAGAACCGACGAGAACTTACGGCTGACGCGGCGACCACAGGCAATGCGTTATGCACGCCTGCTCACACCGGATGGACCGGTGTCTGGTGTCTACGATAGCGGTCAGATCAAGACAGACACTGGGCAATACCAGGTTGGTCGCGATGGGCGATTGTTGCCCCCGTGTGAGCCATCAGCGGTGTACTGTGTCGGCCGGAATTTTGCGGCCACTATCGACCAGATGGACTACGAACGGCCGGAAGAACCCGATTTCTTCATCAAACCACCAACGAGCCTTCTCGCTCACAGGCAGACAATCCCGTATCCGACGTTCACCGACGAACTCACCTACGCCGGAGAACTCGCGGCAGTCATCGACTCGCGCTGTCGTGATGTCGATGAAGGAGACGTGCCAGACGTAGTGCGCGGATACACGATTCTGAATGATATTGACGCGCTTGACCAGCATGGTCGGACGCCTCGCAAGGCGTTTGACGGCTCCGCTCCACTTGGGCCGTGGATCGAGGCCAACATTGAGCCTCGAGCAATCGAGATGACAACACAGATCAACGACGAACTTCGACAGGAGGCCAACACTGAGCGTATGCTGTTCGGGCCACACGAGGTGGTATCGTACCTCTCAGAGCGATTCACTTTCCAGCCTGGCGATGTCATCTCATTCGGGAGTCCAGCAAACCCCGGGCTCATCGAACCAGGCGACGAGATTGCAATCGAGTATGGGGGTGTCGGGACGCTCGAGAATACTGTCACGAAGTGACTAATTTCGATCTTCTCGGCCACGAAGACCCTCACAACGGGTCTCTCGGGACCGCGGGTTTCCGTGCTCTGAGGATGGTTGCTCGTCAGTTGGTTATCTATCCACCCGTGTTATTCTCACCGGGCTTGCAATGACAGCATTCTTCGCGGCGGGTGTGGTCGAAACTGTCTCAGCCCCTCCGCATCGATAGCAGCAATTCAGACTGAGCGCATCTGTGATTTTTACTCACAATCAACTGACAAGGGTATCCGCCGCAGAATCGAGCAGAAACTACTAGCATCGGCCGCGGAGTCTCAGATACAGCCGTCTTTCTGCACTCACACTAGGTAGCTCTGTGAGAGCAAAGTGCAAGATGAACTATCCGTAATCACAGATACAGGTAATCAATTCCCCGAGGAATGATCAGTGTTATTGACGCCAACTCGGCAAATCAGTGGAGAATCGAATCCACTCTTCGATTATTCGAGATGGTGATAATCCAGCTCGTGACCCTCGTCGAGTGCGTCTTGAACGGCTTTACTGGGCTCTTCCACCGGTTCCGTTTTCAGACCCATTCCGCCGACACTGTCCTGTTGTGCGGTGATATTCACGCGCAGGTCGGGATCTGCGTCAGGATAATCCGTCCGAGCGTGTGCTCCTCGGGATTCGGTCCGCTTGACAGCTCCCTTGAGGATTGATTCGGCCACGTCGAGTGCGAACCCTAGATTCATCGCGAACTCGAACGACCGGCTCGTCGGTCCGCCGACCTCGATATCGGATGCTTTCTCGCGGATCTGGGCCAGTTCAGTTAACCCCTCAGATAGTGAGTCACCATCGCGGAGGATCCCTGCATGAGTCCACAGGGTGGCTCGCAGTTCATCGAGGAGGTCTTCTGGGTCGTGCTGGCCGTCGGTGTCGACAATTCTTGAGAGATCACCGAAGTGGCTGTCTGCCCGGTCGTGGAGGAACTCACTGTCCCGGCCGCCGACTGGGAGATGCTCGGCCATCGCCTCTCCGGTTGCCTCACCGAACGCGATTGTCTCAGCGAGGGAGTTCCCGCCCAGCCTGTTGGCACCGTGGACCCCCGCCATCGTCTCTCCGATTGCGTACAGCCCCTGAATGTCTGTCTGTCCGTCTTTATCGACCACGACACCACCCATTCCGTAGTGGGCAGTCGGTGCGACTTCGACTGGCTCTTCTGCCATATCCACCCCGAGGTCTCCGAACCGCTGATACATCCGCGGTAGTCGTTCTTCGATGAATTCGGCATCACGATGGCTGATATCGAGATAGACACCGCCGTCGTCAGTTCCGCGACCCTCGGAGATTTCTTGAGCGTTCGCTCGCGCGACTACGTCTCGCGCGTCCAACTCCATCTGGTCTGGTGAGTATCGCTCCATGAAGCGCTCACCGTCGGCGTTATACAGGTGTCCACCTTCACCACGAACAGCCTCGGTGACGAGCCGGCCGTCCCAGTCGTCACCGTAACGATCACCGACCATTCCAGTCGGGTGGAACTGGACAAACTCCATATCCATCAGTCGAGCACCGGCTTGGTATGCCAGCGCAGGCCCGTCGCCGGTGTTCTCGTCGTCACGCGAGGAGTGTCGGTGGAAGATACTGGTGTATCCACCCGCTGCGAGTAAGACAGCGTCAGAATCGAACACGACGAATTCGCCGGCGTCCATGTCGTATCCCGCGGCGCCGTGAATCCGCCCGTCGTCGGCGATTAGCCGCGTGATGAAGACGTTCTCACTGTACGGGATCGACCGATCCTGTGCTTGGTCGATCAGCGTGTTGAGCATTGACTCGCCAGTGTGGTCGCCTGCGAAGGCGGTCCGGCGGAACGACTGTCCGCCAAAGTACCGCTGGTCGGGTTCGCCGCTGTCGGCCCGGCTAAACGGCATCCCCCAGTCGTCGAGCTGCTGTAACTGGTCGGGCATCCGCTGGGTGACAGTCTCAACTTTTTCTGGATCGTTCACGAAGTGACCCTCGTTAAGTGTGTCAGCGGCGTGTATCGTCCAATCATCCTCAGGGTCGTGGGTCCCAAGAGCCCCGTTGATACCACCACGAGCCCAGGTCGTGTGGGCGTCCCCGTGGCCCCGCTTGCCGATCACCAGCATGTCTTCTGGATTCACACCCTGGTCGACGAGCTCAATCGCAGTGCGTGCACCAGCGGCACCAGCACCAACAATCAGAACCTTCTGATCAATGGTTTCGTATTCTTGACCATCTCCGGAAGAAGTAGCTTCGTTATCAATGCTCATATGTAAATGATTATGGGCTAGATGGTTTTAATACTATCGCGGCCGTGCGCGGCCGCTTGCCGGCTCAGTCTGCCGTTTTCGTCGGATTCAGGCGATGTCTTGAAATACTCAAACAGACCGATTATAGATCACCCAGCGTGTCATAGAATACGTCTCATGCCCTCTACCTGACGATTATACAGGCCTAAACTCGCGTTTACTCCCCGTGGTTTCGTCAACTAGTGGTTCTGTTCGAGATTGAGGCTGT
>JAQCMZ010000009.1 GCA_028274825.1 Haloferacaceae archaeon | reverse complement strand
TCGCTGGAGCACTCGTGATCTGCCATGATTCGTGTGAGCTCTGTCGCCAAGCTATCGCTAATTGTGACGGGTGTATAGCCTTCTGGAGGCATATTTCGTCCGTATAATTGCTATACAGTAAAAAAGACGGTAGCATACCCTAGTTTATTCAGAACTTTCTTGAACCACTACAGCTATGGGATTCCTCTGTGGGGATATTGGCTATGCCGTTTCCCCAGCGGCAACTTTCCCATCTCGGTGGACGGTACTTTGATCTGTGCGCTGCTGTTTGGGACTTTCCCGCGGAAGAGAGTGTGGTGACTCCGACCATTCGTGGTCGTCTCACTCGAACCGCACGGGCCGTGCCATCGGCCTGACTTCTGTCTGCGTGTGTCGCTTCAGGAACGTTTCTGAGGCTGTGAGGTCAGCGTGGCCCTCAAACCCACACGAGCAGGTGAGTGTGTCTTGATGCCGAGTTGTTCGGTCTGTTGAGCCACACTGAGGGCACTCACCGCTCGTCCACGCTTCTGACTGAACCTCAACTGAAATACCGTACTCTTCAGCAGTACATCCCAGCCGTTTGGTGAACTTTTTGAACGCCCAGAAATTGTGAATCTTTGCGTTCGTTTCAGCCGACCAATGCGTGTCTAACACATCAGTCAGGTCGCCGATATACACCGTTTCCACGCCCTCAGCGTATAGCCGTTCCAACAGCTCACGACACAGCGCCTCTTGGGCATGATCACGGCAACGAGTTCGTTTGCGGTGAACTGCCTCGGGGTCAAGCCTCGAGGCTTCCCAATTCATCGACGCACTTTGCATCGACGGCCTCCCGCTGAGGTGCCGACGCAGGGAGCGCAGTCTGCATGGGCGTTGATTCGGAGCGTCCCGCTCCTATCTGGCTCAGTCCTTGGTTGAGAATATTCCTTGCTGCGTTCAAGTCCCTGTCTTGGGTGTGGCCACACGCCGGGCATGAGTGTTCTCGCACCCACAGCGGTTTCTCTGTCGCGACGCCGCGACTGGCGCAGTCTTTCGTTGTGCCTGCTGGATTGACCGTGATAACATGAGTCCCGTGGAGATCCGCCTTGTATTCCAAGAAATTCACAAACCGCGACCATGCGGCGTCTTGTTTGTTCTTGGCGTTGTGACTCTCTTCCAGCATTGGCTTCACGTCCAAGTCTTCAACAGCCACAAGATCGTACTCTGTGACGAGCCACGTCGTCAGTTTGTGCTGGAAGTCTGTGACTTTCCGCTTGATCTTCCGGTTCGCCTTGGCGACCTGCTCCCGTTGCTGTTCCCAGTTGTGTGAGCTGTGTTGCTTCCGGCTGAGCATTCGCTGCTCCCGGCGGAGCCGGTCGTATTCCTCAGAGAGGTCAAGAGTATCCACGGTGAGATTGTCCGAGGTATGGATGTAGCTGGTAATGCCCAGATCGACACCAACACAATCCTGTGGCTCAATCTCACTGAGTGCTGGGTTCTCAGGCGTATCAGCAACCTCAACCACCAGCGAGAGATACCACTCACCTGTTTTCTGTCTTTTCAGGATAGCTTCAGTAATCTCGTCAGCATCAGGGACAGGTCGGTTTGCCCGGATGTTGAACCAGCCGATTTTTTCGAGTCGGAACCGCACAAATCGCTCGCCGCCCGTGTTGTGATCCACGTTCCAGCGGCGGGGTTGATTGTACGACACCGACCGAAATTCGCCTGCGCCTTGCCAGCGGAGCCGACCCATATCATAGCCGTTGTTTCGTCGCTCTTCTAACCCTTCTAGGTCACTGTGGATTTGGCCAATTGCCTGTTGTGCAGCGTGCTGCGAGGGTTCTGCGAAGAGGGGCCATCGCGTATTCCAGTGTTTGAGGTTCGTATTCTGGTCATACTCAGATGGGCGGTTGTTGTAATCTGAGCGATAGTAATTTCTGACAGCGTGATTACGAATTTGGCGGAGAATATCGATCTGCCGCCATGCTTCGCTCGCGATCGCATCGGAGAGAGACGCTCGAAAGCGAAGCGTTCGTTTCACGAGAATTACTCCGAGTCCTCTAATTCTCGCTGTTCGGTGATTGCTTTTTGTAGCAGTCCACTCGGAGAGAGGTGTGGCTGGCCGTCTAACCACTCCGCGTATTCGTCGGGGACAGTGACAGTATATCGTTGCGTCACATGTGTCAAAACGTGTTTGAGCGTATTAATGATTTTTTTGAGTGTTGTCGGCTTCAGCCTCGGGGTCAAGCCCCGAGGTAGTCGCCTTGCCCGCTTGATACAACCGCCGGATGCGCTTGCTACTATCCTGTTCCTCCGGCAATTTGGACTGTAAGCGGGCGATCTCTCGCGCTGTCTTACGGAACCGCTCAAACAACCCGCGACCCTCGTACAGGTACTGTTCGCCGATCGTCGTGGTACAGGCGACGAGACTGTTCGCACCGATGTCCAGAGCGGCTGTTTCATCAGCCAGTGGAGTTGCCCGTCTCTCCTCAGAAATAGTCACGGGCTGCGAAGCTCTGAACATGCAATCAGTCTCGTCGCATCACAAATCCAACCGTCCTTGATATTCGTAGTGACCCGTTCACGACCAGCTCATTCGGACCGTCGAGCGCGGCGTCGGTACTGCCCGTACGGGTCTTCCGGACTGAACGGGGCGGGAGCCGTATTAATCGCGTCAGCGTCACACTCCGGGCAGGATTCGTCAAGAGTGTAGACTGGGCTGTCGTGGCTTGACTCCCAGTCTGCACAAACCCGGATATCTGATTTCACGTGAGTTGTCTCGCGGAGGGGTTACTCGTCATCTTCGCGCCGCTCGCGGTGATACTCGCCAGAGCCGCCGTGACCCACGATTGCCTCGTCAGCGCGACCGGCGGCAGCCTCGAGTTCGCGTTCGGCCGTCTTGTAGTCGGGCGCCTGCACTTCGATCCGGTATTCCGGAGAGCCGACATACGAGATGTCGAGTTCAGTTCCCTCGCCAACCTCGCCGTTTCCGGTGGCCGCCTGTAACGCATCGCGAATGCGGTCGACTCCATCTGGCGCCGGACACTCGAGATCGACGTACCCAGTCACGGTGACATACGGGACTGAGACGTTGTCACGGGCGGTTGAGACAATCGCCTCGATTTCGGATTCTTCGAGATCTGCCTCTTGAAGGGCTTCCTTTCCGTGAATGGCTGCCGTCTCGAAGGCGACGTACAGCGACTCGAATTCCGCTAAAAGCGCGTTCGCAATCCCCGAGTACTGTTCGTCGTCGATATCCTCGCTGAAGGCGATACTCATCCAGTTATCAGCCTTCTGTTCGTTTTTCCAGTCTTGGATTTTGTCTTTCCGCTGGTGTTCGTTCACGTCTTTCAACGACAGATCGATCTGTTTGGATGACTCGTCGATTTCTAACACCTTCGCGACGACGGTCTGTCCCTCGCCGACATGGTCACGGACGTTTTTGATCCAGCCGGACGCCACCTCGCTGACGTGACAGAGACCGCGCTTGTCCTCGTATTCTTCGAGGTCAACGAACACGCCGAAATCGGCGATCTCGTCAACCTTGCCAACGACCAATTCACTGGTTCCAGGGTAGCCACTGTATTTCATGAGTTCAAGCTGAGCTTACCGCGCCTCAACGACATCGGTGACTTCGCCTTCGATCTGGGCGTGTCCCCCGGTCGGAGACGCGAGGGTGGTGCCACAAACCGCGCAGGCGACTTCCGTCGACGCCTTTTCGAAGAGAATCTGTTCGTTTTCACAGTCCTGACAGGTCACCTGGAGGAAATCTCCCGTCATAGTTACTCCTGAAACTCCAGTCGGCCTGCACGCCATCCTTCCCGGATGTGGGCTGTCCCACAGTCAGAACAGCGGTACGTGAGGTTGACTTTCTTCGTTGGCTTATCTCCGCCTGGCACTTTCGAGAATTTCCCCGAGTTCCCGATACGGCTCGTCTGACGGGCGCTCTGGCGGTCCTGTACCTTTTTCATTCCCGTGGAACGTCCTGAACGAACCTTCTCAACTTCGTGTTCGTGATGGGCATCACAGTGGGGACAGTATGTGTTGAATCGGCGTGGTATCTCCATATGTATCGGGCTTATACGTGAGTTTGACATGAGTGGGTATAATCCGTTTGGTCTGTCCCAGACAGCCACAGCGAGTCTGATCAGTGGAGTAGTGACTCGATATCAGGACTCGGCCGGCCAGCGACCGGCAAATAGAGGATCCGCGTGACATCACGGTTCGGGAGTCGTGAGTTCGTGACGGTTAGCGAATAGAGTCTAGAAGGAGCCGCTGTTCGACGCGTTCAGTCTCTTGTTGCACATCGTGAACGGCGTCGATATTCGCCGAAATTGAAGAGACACCCTCCTGAACAAGGTGGTTCACCATCGGTGTTTTCGACCCAGCTTGGCCACAGATACTCGTGTCAACGTCATGTGCCCGGCAGCTGTCGATAACACCGCTGATCAGTTTCATCACGACCGGATGGAGTTCGTCGAATCGCTGAGCAACGTGTTCGTTGTTCCGGTCGACCGCGAGTGCGTACTGTGTGAGATCGTTCGTTCCGAATGACGCGAAGTCGATCCCTTCCTGGATGAGGTCATCTATCATCAGAGCGCTAGCGGGTGTTTCAATCATCACACCCCACTTCCGTTCGTCAGGGTCAAACCCTGCCGCCCGCATATGTGTTTTGGCCTGTCGGAGGTCGTCACCGTCATTGACGAGTGGAAGCATCAGTTCGACGTTGTCATACCCCATCTCGTACAACTTGCCAAACGCCGCCATTTCGTGTTTGAATATCTCCGGCTTATCGAGACTGCGCCGAATCCCCCGCCAGCCCAGCATTGGATTGTGTTCGTTAGGCTCTTGTTGACCGCCATCTAGCTCTCGGAACTCGTCAGTCGGGGCGTCAACTGTCCGGGCTCGCACCGGCCGTGGGTAAAACTCCTCTGCGACAGTTCTGATCCCGTCAACTATCTCGTCGACATACGCTTGCCCGCTGTGGTCAGCGATATACTTTTCAGGGGTTTTCCCGAGCGACAACACCATGTGCTCGATCCGCAACAGCCCGACTCCGTCCGCGCCTGTCGCAGCGGCTCGTTCGGCCGCTTCTGGAATCGAGACGTTGACTTTCACCTCGGTTGCTGTCGTCGGCTTGACCCGGGGCTGAGGGCGTGTCCCTTGTGTTGAGTCACCGGCCACTGAGTTTTGCTCCCCGGAGAGTTCGCCCTCGCGGACAGTCCCTTTGTCGCCGTCCATCGTGACGGTCTGGCCATCTCTGAGATTGTGGGTAGCCGACCCGGACCCGACAATGGCCGGGACACCGAGTTCTCGGGAGACGATCGCGGCGTGACTCGTCATACCGCCCTCGTCTGTAATAATCCCGACAGCCCGTTTCATCGCGGGCACCATATCGGGCATCGTCATCTGAGTGACGATCAGATCCCCTTCGGCCACCTGGTCGAGATGATCGAGTTCGGTCACGATCCGGACGTCCCCTGTGACGATTCCGGGGCTGGCTCCGAGACCATCCACTAGTATCTCCTCATCACCAGTCTCGTTAGCGGGCTCTGAATCAAGCGTTACCCCCTCGCCGTCAGTCGCGGCCGTGCCCGGGTCTGTCCCGTTGTCGGGGGCTGTGGGGGTATCCGAGTCAGCGGGTGCATCTGTCGACTGGCCTTCGGCCGACTCTGCGTCGGTAATCGTCGTGATCGGGCGTGACTGGAGCATATACACTCCGTCGTCGACAATTGCCCATTCAACGTCTTGCGGCGTCTCGTAGTGGGTTTCGACTGTTTCGCCGAGTTCCACCAATCGGTCGAGATTTGCGTCTGTCACCACCTGCTTGTTCCGACGGTCGGAGTCTACCTCTAACTCGACAGTCTCCCCAGTGTCGGGGTCTTTGATCATCTTGATTTTCTTCTCGGCGACCGTCACCTCAGAAAGCGTCTCCTCGGTGCGATCGTACACGTAGTTGTCCGGGGAGACAGATCCCGAGACAACTGCCTCACCGAGCCCCCAGGCGGCCTCAATTATCATCCGTGGATCTCCAGTCGAGGGGTGACTCGTGAACATCACCCCGGACTTGTCGGCATCGACCATCTGCTGGACGACTACGGCGATATCAACAGCATCGTGAGGGAACCCCTGGCGCTGTCGGTAGTAGATTGCGCGTTGGGTGAACAGCGAGGCCCAGCACTCCCGCACGCGGTCGAGTAACTGCTGTTCGCGGACGTTGAGGAACGTCTCCTGCTGGCCGGCGAATGAAGCCGTATTATGCGTGATAACGCTTCCACGCCCTGCGGCGAAGTTCTCGGCGTTCGGCACGCTGAAATCGTACACGAGTCCGTCGTACTCGACGGGTTCGACCCGCTCGATACGCTCCCACGCGACTGATTCGTCACTGTCGTGTGACTCGACTCCAACTATCTCCGAACCAGTGGGTTCCCGCGCAACCTCCGGATTGGAGTTCGTCTCGCCAGACTGCTCGACAAGGTTGTCGAGTCGCCCGGACTTGCCCGGGGACTCAAACCCGAAACACTCGCGGACAGTATCAGCTTCACGAGCCGGGACAAGAATCCGAGCCGAGTCGCCTTTTTTAACATCCTCGATTCTGTACTCGACACTGAGCAGTTCCAACAGCCGGGTGAGACCGTCGAGAAGACGGTCTGATTTCGTGGCGTAGGCGAGTTCATTACTCACCGTGCCGTCGCCGTCAAAACACCCGCTGAGGAATTGCCCGATACGTTTCCGATCCCAGCCAAACACAAATTCCGGGACGCGTGCGTGAGCCGCCTGTCGGCCAGTGTTGTCCTCGCTAGCAGATTTGCCCGTAATCGCCTGCAGGAATCTGACCAGTGACGTGGAGTTAATTTGGAGAGAGCGTGTGGTTTCGTGCTCAGTCCAGCACCCGAACCGGTCCATCACGTCGACGGCTCGTGTCAGGACGGCGTCGTTGGTGTCTGTGAGCGAGATCTCGCTGTGCCCGTGTGTCCTCCCCTGGGCGACATAGAGTCCAAGAAAGTACGCAAAATCCCCGTCGGCGTCTATCGTCTGCGGGAGAGTGTGTTGAGCTGCGGTCTCTCTCGAGTCAGTATCGATCCGAACGCCGCCGTCGGCACGGACCACGTCACCATCACACAGGTATTCCGTCACGTCGATAGTATCGGTGCTGGATTCGAACGGGGCCAGCTCACGGACGGTTGGCACTTTCTCGTCACCTTCCAGAGCTTCGACAGTCGTCGTCTCTGGTTTGCGCATCTCCTCGGTTTTCACGACGAGCGAGTGATCTGGCGAGACGGTTATCTCGCGTCCGGTACTCGTCGTGATTCTGTAGAGACGCTCCTCATCGGCGGGGTGTTCGTACAACTCCTCAACTTCACACCACGCGATTCCGTCGTCGGTGAGACTCGGTACCTCGACGGTCTGTCGGGTACAGTCGACCGGGGCGATTTCTCCCATCCGCCCGAAAACGGGGCTCCCATCGACCTTGATCAGTGCCGATTCGCCGGCTGCGATACTCGGGAGGTCCTCTGCTGTGGCCGAGGACCGCACCGCGACGAACGGCTCCTCCTGGTTGCCCATGTCGCGGTACGCCGACAGAATCTCTTGGCGTACAGTCTCCGGGAGTTCCGTCCCAGTGATGAGTTCATCCGCCCGGTCGGCAGCGTCTCGAAGTGCAGCTGAGTCCTCGGGATCAACGTCGACAGCCTCGAATAACTCCTCGTCAATCCCGGCGTTTTCGATAAATCTCCGATAGGTTCCCGCTGTTACAACGAACCCCGGGGGGACCGGCAAGCCGGCCTCCGTGAGCTCGCCGAGTGACGCCCCTTTCCCACCGACTGTGTCGATATCGTCGGCGCTGACGTCGTTTAACCAGAGTACAGCCATTGCCTGTATACAGAAATCTGTAAGCCCAAACATGAACCTTCCGACACTCGTTCAGACCGGGTAGACTCCGGGGTCAGGTCCCGGAGCAGTCACCGTGTCCTGGCGTACGTTCGATTCACGAGAGAGCTACCGCAGATGCACCTCAGTCCTGTATGTGGGTTTCCGAACCCATGCCAGCCCGCCGCTCTATTGTCATTCGGCTCACGCTCAGGTGTGACGATATCGCCGACGGCCTGGACAGCCAGCGGCGACCACTGTGGGCTAGCTGTGATAACGCCCACCGTCGCCGCACCAGAGTCGACAGTGGATGGCGGTGATGAGTGCGGCTCAGCCACGCGCCAGACTACCCACGCCCATCGGGTGACTGCTGAACACGAATAAGAGAAGCCGTGATCGACTTCGGGCCACCCAGCACACTATCGGACGCCAGAACAGACTACTCCAGTGAGTATGCTCGAGACACATGAGGACGAGAGAACCGGCGGGCTTTAGGGTCGCATACACAAGAATACAATCAACCACGATGAGTCACGAAACGCTTCCGACCGACGAGCCGGCAGTGGTGACCTGTGGATTACCGTACGCCAACGGCGATCTCCATATTGGTCATCTTCGGACGTACGTCGGCGGGGACGTGTACGCACGAGCACTCGGGCAGATAGGCCAAGAGACTGCTTTCGTTTCCGGATCGGATATGCACGGAACTCCCGTGGCTGTCAACGCCGAGCAGGAGGGAGTCGACCCTGAAGAGTTCGCTCTCGAGTGGCACCAACAGTACGCGGAGACATTCCCGAAATTCAACGTCGAATTTGATAACTACGGCCAGACTCACGACGAAACAAACACGGAACTGACGCGGGAGATCGTTGAGTCGCTCATCGAAGAGGGCTACGTCTACGAACAGGAGGTGATGGTCGCGTACGACCCTATCGACGATCAGTACCTGCCGGACAGGTACGTCGAAGGGGTCTGTCCGTACTGCGGAGAACACGCCCGTGGCGACGAGTGTGATGAGGGTTGTCAACGGCATCTTGAGCCTGGCGAGATCGACGATCCGGTCTCGACAATCAGCGGGAATCCGGCAGAATACCACAGTCGCCAGCACAACTTCTTCGAGGTATCAGAGTTAACAGAGTATCTCTCGGGATTTCTCGACCGATTAGAGGGGAGTTCGAACGCACAAAACCAGCCACGAGAATGGATCGAAACCGGACTGCAGGACTGGTGTATCACTCGTGATATGGATTGGGGAATCGACTACCCCGGCGACAGCAGTGAAGACGACGATCTCGTCCTGTACGTGTGGGTTGACGCACCAATCGAGTACGTTGCATCGACAAAACAGCATTCCGAGCAAGTCGGCAGCGACGTGTTCGACTGGGGGCAGGCCTGGCAAGACGACGGCGAGATCATCCACGTTATCGGCCGGGATATCATCCAGCATCACACAATTTTCTGGCCGGCGATGCTCAAGGTGGCAGACTACGTCGAACCACGGGCGGTGATGGCGTCAGGATTTGTTACGCTTGGCGGGAAAGGATTCTCAACGAGTCGGAATCGAGCCGTCTGGGCAGATGAGTATCTCGATGAAGGGTTCCACCCAGATCCGCTCCGATATTATCTGGCCACCAACGGCGGGTTCCAGGTCGATGTCGACTTCTCGTGGGACCGATTCCGTGAGCGCATCAACAACGAACTTGTCGGGATTGTTGGAAACTTTCTGTATCGGTCGCTGCTGTTTGCATATCGCAACTTCGATGGAACTCCCGACACAACCGTCTCCGAAGAGGTGAACTCTCGAATCGACGAGGCGGTCGATGAGTTCACCGCCGGCGTCAACAATTATTCTGTGCGGGATATCGGCGAGGCATCTGTCTCGCTGGCAGGATTCGGAAATGAGTATATCCAGCGGAATGAGCCCTGGAATCTCGTCGATAGTGATCCTGACGCTGCCGCTCAAGTGATTCGTGATTGTGTGCAGATCGCGAAGGCTTTGGCCGTCTTATTTGAGCCGATTGCTCCGGCAAAAGCAGAACAGATGTGGGATCAACTCGCGGAATCAGGATCTGTCCACGAACTCACCGTCGATGACGCGCTGGTGGCGCCGCCGGGTGAATTTAGCGAACCCGAGGAACTGTTCGAGAAGATTCCAGAAGAACGCGTCGAACAACTCAACGACAAACTCGACGCCCGAGTCGCAGACGCCACTGACGGCGGAAATGGAGAACCCAGTGATTCTGAAGACGAATCCGATACGACGCCCGACCCAGACGAACATCCCGACGCTAATCTCGAGTCGCTGGCAGACGGGCGGGTCGGCTTCGATGAGTTTCAAAAGCTCGATCTTCGAGTCGGACGAATCGAATCCGCAGAAGGGGTCGATGGTGCTGACGACCTCGCCCGGCTGACGGTAGATATCGGCGTTGAGACTCGGCAGATCGTTGCCGGTATTAAACAATTACATGATCTCGACGAGGTTCAAGGGCAGAAAGTCGCCGTCGTTGCCAATCTTGAGAAGGCGGAACTGTTCGGAGTCGAGTCCAACGGGATGGTGTTAGCGGCCGGCGAACAGGCTGACCTGCTCACGACTCACGATGACGCCAAGCCCGGCGAGAAGATCCGATAATTCGCTTGAGCCCGGTCGGTCAGCGAGACCCGGCCGAGTTGTGTGACGACACGATTCGCTCCGTCCAGACAGTACACTACAGTGTGAACGATTGGATCGTGCGAGTTTAACCGTGAATTTCTCCGCCGACCAACTCTTGAAGATCATCTCGTCATCGATTGACATCCTCCTCCGCGTGACCGCGTCGCCTGCGCGTGACTGCCCGCCAGACGCCGTCTGGCGACGGAGGAATCCTGAGTCAAGCGAATCGAAGATTCGCGTACGTCG
>JAQCMZ010000481.1 GCA_028274825.1 Haloferacaceae archaeon | reverse complement strand
AACAAGAAACTCCACGGATGGGAGTTTGACCGCTTCACGAACCTGCTCGAATACAAGGCCGAAGAACACGGTATCCTCGTTGACCGCGTAGACGAGGAGAACACGTCGAAGACGTGTTGATGTTGCGGGCAGGTTCGAGACAGTACTCGTGTGGAGCGCGGTCTGTACGTCTGTTCGGCGTGTGAAATGGTGATGAACGCCGACGTGAACGGTGCGGTGAACATTCGCAGAAGGATAACTCAGAGTCCTCCGACTGGGGATATGAGTAACGGCTGGTTGGCACAGCCCGGAGTCTTCCTGTTCGACCGCGAGAGCGGGTCGTTCAACACGAGAGAACAGGGAGTCTGCAAATCTTCATATCCCACCGCTCGGGATTCCTCCGGCTAAAGCCGGAGGAGGATGTCAAGCTCGTGAGTTCCTCCTCACCAGTGCCAGCGGCGCAGTCGACGATTTCTCCGTCTTCGAAAAGAACGTGCACGTCTGTGACGCGAGTTCCGTTGATCGTCATCGGGACGTCGAAAAACGCCTGCCCGTCAGTCGCATACGGTGCAGTGAACACCTCTCCAGAGGGCAGATTGTGTGAGTCGTATGCCACCGACGCGGCGGAATTGACGGCAGAACGGTTCTCGACCGCCATCGTGAGATCAGTGTCGGGAGCGTTCGCCCGACGCGTCACCAAACGGACCTCTGCTCCTTTGTCGAGGGTTGCTTTCATCTGTGACATTTCCTCGGCGAGTGACTCCCAGTCCCGGAGGATGGCATTGTACGCGAAATCCCGGTACTCCTCGTAAGCCATCCCTGCCTTCTGAGCCAGCGAACGGGTTGGGTGGACTGTCGAGACCCAGTCGGTGTCCATTCGAGCCTCGCGAACCGTCTGTCGGGCAGTCCGGTGAGCTTGACGACGCTGCGCGGGAATATCAGCCGTCGCTGCGGCGTTTCGGCCGCCGCCTAACCGGAGATACACGTCTGCCGACTCGAATAAAGCCACCTCGTGGTCGGGCTGTTCTCCGAAATCACCACCGTGGTTGGTGAGATACGCTCGAGCGACCTCGTCTGAGCCGTACGTCGTGACGAGATTAGCCCTTCGGTCGCCGAGTTTCGCTGCGACGGCGACCGCTAACTCGTGTGCACCCTCCGATACACTCACAATCACATCGTCGCCCGCCTCGACCCGCGCGCTTCAGTCGACCAACGTTACCGCGTGCTGGTGAACGCGTTCGTCCATACATGACTGTTCGTGGCTGTGTTCCTAACAGTTGTTGCAAACCCCACCTTTGTGTGTGGTCTGCGGCGAGATTTCTCCCTGCCGATTCTCTCGGTCTGGATGAGATATGATATCCGGTGTGATTCCTCATCTGTTGTAAGCGCTGATACTGGCCTGATTAGGCTCCGATCGGTGTTACTCACGACTTGCCGAAGCCGTGCGTCGGCTGATTGCCGACCCATAATGCCGCTCTTGGCGGTCTCCACCGGCTACCCTCGTAGTGACAACCTGCTGTGGTCGGTCGTCTGGAGCGTGTCCATCTCGCGTTGCCCCAGTAGCTTCTCATGATGTGCACGGAGATCCCGTGGTCTTTCCCCCACAATGAGATGTCTCAAGCGTGAGTATCCGAAGACTTTGATTCAGCACGACTGGCATCACGAATTAGCGGATGAACGCCTACCGTCCTCGAGATACGAGTGGTCAAGCGTCTTCAGGTCTGTAGCCGCTGAGGGTGAGTATTTCGGGGCCTATTCCCGGGTATCCTACTCCAGAATCCTCCGGTGAACCAACGGGACCAAGCCCGAGGGGTCCCTGCTTCAATGACGCGCTTTGCATCCACGTCCTCTTGGTGAGTTTCGAGCGCGTGCGCGTCATTGAAATCAGAAAAGTAATGACTCCTGTTTGTGACTCATCTTACATGCGAGAACGTCGACGAGTGCTCGTCGTGGCGGCTACCGGGCTGTTCTTTTCCGTTCTCGTGTGGTTCAACTATTCTGCGGTCTTGCCGCTAATCGTCGAAGAATGGGGGCTCTCGAGCACACAAGCCGGGATTATCTTCGGAGCATTCCAGGCCGGCTATTTGCTGGCGATCTTACCGGCTGGCTGGCTTGCAGACCGCTACTCGCCTCGGTGGGTGATTGCCGTTGGTGCGACAGGGACCGGGATACCGAGTCTGCTGTTTGCTGGAGTCGCGGATGGCTTTCTTCTCGGGACCTCCCTGCGTTTCCTTTCGGGGATGTTCATCGCGGGTGTTTATGTCCCTGGGATGCGGTTCGTCAGTGATTGGTTTCCCGAAGCGGTTCTCGGTCGAGCGCTCGGAGTATACATCGGAACGTTCTCTGTGGGCTCTGGACTGTCATTCGTGTTCGCCACCGCGGCTGCAGACGCAGTCCACTGGCGGCTCGCCATCGCGGTCACGAGCGTCGGAGCGCTGTTCGTCGCCCCGCTAGTGCTCGGCTTGACCCGTGATCAGCCTGACCGGACAAACCCCACCGGCGACGGATTCGATCTGTCCGTGTTCCGCAACCGCGAGTATCTGTCTGCAGTCAGCATCTACTCGTGGCACAACTGGGAGTTGTTCGGCGTCCGGAATTGGCTGTTGGCCTTTCTCGTGGCGGCGCCGGCTTTCGCGGCGGCTGAGTCATCCCTACTTCCCGGGTTCGTCGTCGGCTCGATGATCGCTTTTGGCGGAGTCGGGAACGTGGTCGGCGGTTGGCTCAGTGATCGAATCGGTCGGCCCCAGACAATCGCTATCGGTCTCGCTGCCAGTGGGTCCCTGAGTGCGGGATTTGGCCTCCTCGGCGACCTCTCGATTATTAGGCTGATCCCGATTATCCTCGGGTATGGTGTCGTGGTTACGATGGATAGCGCTCCGACCTCAACGATGGTGACAGAGGTAGTTGACGACTCCCACATCGGGACCGCACTGTCGTTCCAGTCTCTTGTCGGATTCGCGACGACCGTTGTCTCGCCGGTCGTCTTCGGACTCACACTGGATCGAGCAGGCTACCCCGCGGCCTTCCTCACACTCGCCGCTGGCGCAGCAGTTGCACTCTTGTGTGTTGGTCTCCTCTTTTTGATTCGCCGCTCCTGAGAGTTCGTCACCTTACTTTCACTCCTGGGTTTCTTAATATCACCAGTCTGTGATCCATCCACGGCGTCAGCCTCGCCTTTCACCCACTTCTTTCGAAGCATGTGGACTCAAATCGACACGGAAGCCACGCGACGGCAGATACTGTGAGTAATCCCTATTCTGCTGAAATGAGTGACTCAACCTACGGGAGATATGCATATACGACGGGGAACTGGGCCGCTCGCCTATCTCTGTGAACCGCAGATTATCAGTCATTCGGCCGCGTTCTCTCGATTCATCCATACAATATATCGTCATGTATGTGTCCACTCGTGATTTGCGGCCAGCAGACAGTCCTGAAGGGGGGCTCTCGCCTCGCAACCGCTGTAATGACAAACCCGTATTACCAGACCCGCGCGGGCAGCCGATTCAGCAGCAGCCGACAGGACCGCAACTGCTACACCGATAGCGTCCACACGAAACGACATGCAATTGGGCGTCATCGGATTGGGGCGGATGGGACAGATTGTCGCCAAACGGACTATGGCGGCCGGCCACGACGTCGTCGGATACGACATGTCGGCGGAAGCCACGGCAACTGTCGCAGAGGCCGGGGCTACTCCAGCGGACTCGATCGGAGACCTTTACGACCGCCTCGACGGTGATCGCCGGATCTGGCTCATGGTCCCGGCCGGTGATGCAGTTGATGAGACACTCTCGACACTGGAGCCGTACCTCTCAGCCGATGATATCGTCGTCGACGGAGGGAACTCTCAGTTTAAAGATTCTGCCCGGCGGGCCCGCGACTGTCCTGCTGTCTATCTCGACTGCGGCACGTCGGGAGGTCCGGCGGCCGCCGCAGCCGGATTCTCTCTCATGATTGGCGGCCCACAACAGGCGTACGATGCGCTGGTCCCGGTGTTTGACGCGATTGCGACTGGCCCGGCCGGCCATGACCGAATGGGCCCGTCAGGAGCGGGCCATTACGTGAAAATGGTGCACAATGGCGTCGAATACGCGCTCATGCAGACGTACGGAGAGGGCTTCGAACTGCTCCAGCAGGGAGAATACGATCTTGATCTCGAAGCCGTCGCCCGCACCTGGAATAACGGGGCGGTGATCCGTTCGTGGCTTTTGGAACTTTGCGAAGAGGCGTTTCGTGAGGAAGG
>JAQCMZ010000469.1 GCA_028274825.1 Haloferacaceae archaeon | reverse complement strand
CTTTCGAACCACGGTCCAGTGGGTCCTTGCTTCGCCCGGGACGGACCAAGCGACCGGCCCCTTTCAGCCCCACCCTATGGCCTGTGACACGGGCCACCGCGGGTGGGACTGAAAGGGGCGTTCACGGCGCTCCGCGCCGTGAGCTCGGGAGAGCTTTGCTCTCCCCGTGACACTCTCGGCGAACCCCGACGACGTAAGCACGCGACCGGAGGGAGCGCGCTCAGCGAGTCGCGGGAGCGTAGCCTGTCGGGGCTTTCTGGTTGTTCGCGGTTACGTCTCTCCCAAACGCAACCCCATCTCATACCCAGACTCGTTGACCCAATGATTATTAGCCGGCCTGCCGAGAGTGTGTAGTATGAAAGTCGTCCTGATCGGTGTCGGGCAGGCCGGCGGGAAGGTGACGCAGGTGCTTGCCGAATTCGACCACGACATGGGATTCGGCGCCATCCGCGGTGCTTTCGCGGTTAACACGGCAGAAGCGGATCTGCAATCGCTCGATATCGATACGATGGTGATCGGACAGGACCGGGTGAAGGGTCACGGTGTCGGCGGGGACAACGAACTCGGCGCAGAGATCATGCAGGAAGAAGCGACGGAGGTGATGGATGAACTCGACGCACGAATCGCAACCGACGCCGAAGCCGTGATGATCGTCGCGGGTCTCGGCGGCGGAACCGGCAGCGGCGGCGCGCCCGCACTCGCCAAGGAACTCAATCGCGTCTACGACGTGCCAATCTACACGCTGGGGATTCTCCCCGGGCGCAACGAGGGCTCGCTGTACCAGGCCAACGCCGGGCGCTCGCTGAAAACCGTCGTCAGAGAGTCCGATGCCGCCCTGTTAATCGACAACGATGCTTGGCGGACCAGCGACGAGACTGTCCAAGAAGGCTTCGAGAACATCAACCAGCAGATTGCCCAGCGCGTGGGTCTCCTGCTCGCCTCCGGTGAGGTTGTCGAGGGTGTCGGTGAGAGCGTCGTTGACTCCTCGGAGATCATCAACACGCTCAAAAACGGCGGCATCGCCAGTCTCGGCTACGCCAGCGCCGAGGCGTCTGAAGAGGCCGGTGAGAACGTCAACACCATCACGAGTCTTACCCGCAACTCACTGCTGACGGGGATGAGTCTCCCCAACGCTGTCGACGCCGAGGCTGCGCTGCTGGTGATTGCCGGCCAGCCAGAGCGAATTTCCCGGAAAGGTGTCGAGCGGGCGCGCAGTTGGATCGAAGAAGAAACTGGCTCCCTGCAGGTTCGGGGCGGTGACTTCCCGCTGGACAGTGACCGACTCGCCGCACTCGTCTTGCTCGGTGGGGTCGAGCGGTCCCAGCGAGTTCAGGAGTTCATGGATCGTGCGCGAGAAGCAAACGAGGAAGCCGAAAATCGCGACCCGACCGAACAGTTCGACAACGACGACCTCGACGACCTGTTCTGAGTCTCTGGGTCTGTTGCACTCCGTGTGATACGAAGGGCGTGCAAGATACAGCGGATGTCGTCATCACCCACCTGGCCGCCTGAAGGTGTAGTGTACCCTATCTGCGTCAATTGTGAGCGTGCCGGCGTCGTGATCCACGATAACCGCAACGGTGTCATCGTGCGTGAAATCGTGCAATGGCATCCCGGCCTGGAGCGTCCCGTCGCGCGACAATTCGACACGTGCAGAGCCGAAGTCGATGTGAATCCGATCATCAGTCGCCGTTACATCACCCGCGCGACCGAATCGACGTAGTTCGTCAATCAGTGTCTCCCACTCGGTGAGTTGCACTCGTGGTGTCATCCCTCATTCAATCGTGATGCCGCGCTCAGGAAAGTCTTGATACGAAATCTCGGCCACCGAGAACTACGAACGACCTACCAACTGACAAAACTCGTGCAACCGTTAGAGCGTGAATGTGGCACTACAATACCCCCAGATGTGGTGTGAGTAGGCCTATCCGTCTACAACTGCGTAATGTAGTATGGCCCATCAACCTGAAACGATAACTCGGTATGTTTGTGAGCACTGCCAAACCATCCACGCTGGAACGCCGTTCCGTGTCTCCGTAGGAAAACACCGATTCGAACCTCCCGACTCCTGTGGGATGTGCGGTGAAACCGGATTCATCAAAACAGGAGACTGGATACGGCATCACGAGTAAGACCGCGAACTGATTGCCCACCTCTGCAAGATTCGCGCGTTGTATTTAGCACGCCTCCGAGAATATCTCTCGACCCGAGAGTTTCGACAGCGTCGATTATTTGACCAGCGTAGCGCCGTCGAAGGTGCCGCGGTCGTAATCCATCTCCAGCAAGGAGAGAATCGTCGGTGCGATGTCGTAGAGGTCGGCGTCGCCGATGCGGGCGTCTGGCTCGTCGATGTACAGACAGGCGTTGTCGAAACTGTGCATTCCGTTTCGCGGGCCCCTCCCGAATACGTCCCCGTCGCCGCCAAAGCCAGCCTTCAGGTCGAAGCCGTGATTCGGAACCGCG
>JAQCMZ010000464.1 GCA_028274825.1 Haloferacaceae archaeon | reverse complement strand
CGTCCAACTGGCAGCTAATGAGGGCATCGCAGACAACGTGATTTTCTTGGGACTGTTGCCCCGTGAGCGAGCATACAAACTAATGGGTGACGTGGATGTGTTTGCAATGCCCTCAAAGTGGGAAGGATTTTCAAGTGCAGCTGCCGAGGCGATGTCGGTTGGCACTGCCTGTCTCTTTTCTGATATTCAGACGTTCCACGAGCCGTTTGAGGGGGCTGCATCGTTCCATAGTGTCGGCGACCCAGATGAGTTAGCCGACGAACTCGTTTCACTGCTCTCGAATCCGACCGCCCGGAAAGATCTCGGAACTCGGGGCCGACAGCGAATCGACGACCGCTTTACGATCAGAAGCACGGCCGAAGCATACGCGCGTCTCTATCACGACATTATCTGATACAGACGCTCCTGATGTCGGTCGATTACATATATCCGAGATCTTCGAGCTGTTCACGAACCTCGCTTTCGTTACCAACTGCGTCGGTCTCTCTGCGCGCAGTTGGCGTGTGGTCTTGCTGATCGAGTTGCGCTTCTACTGCCGCACGCACTTCGATGACCGAGGAAACCGCCTCAACAATCGTTGGATCGGTTGCGGCGATCATCGCCTCCTCAGTATGCAGTCCGTCCTGCAGACCGTGGTCGCTCACCACGACGAGTTCGTCGCCCTCCTCAAGATCCGAACGTAGCTCGCCGACGAACTCGTTAATTTCGTCGTAGGCTCGCTGTTGAAGCTCCGGTCGACTGTGGCTGACGTGGCCGATCAGATCCAGTCCACTCGTGTAGCCAAATACGAGTTCATACTTTCGACTTCGGAGTGCACGCCGTATCCGTGCAGTACGGATCATTGTCATCTCAAGACACTGTTCGTAGAACGCGACAGGGTCGGCAGATCGATGCCCACCAGTTGCATCTGGGTCCCGTTCGAATAACTCTCCCATGTTCCGTCTAAGCTGGTGTTCTCGGTCCTCGGTATCTGTATCGACTACGTAGTTCGGGATGCCAATAGCCGTCGACTCATAGCCGTCGAATATTGTTTCGATTCCGTTGCTAGGATAGTAGGTCGCAGGCGTCCGGAAGGCATCAGAATCCGTGTTCGTAAGCAGCCAGCCACCTAGCCGTGTCCGCAGACTGTCGGGGAAGATGTAGTCAGCAAAAGAACTCGCCGCGGCGATAATCGGATTCTCCCATGTGATTCCATCATCGAGGACGAGCCCATGTTCTTTGGGTGGCAGGCCGGTAATAATGGTTGGCCACAGTTCGTGTGTACTGGGCCCACCGCTCGAAGAGACGATTGTCTCGATAGAACGGTGTGCATCTAATGTCAGATGCGGATGCTCGCCTGTGTCGACGAGATCAGGATCAAGAGCGTCTACCCCGAAAACGACGATAGTCATAGATAGATATTGAACCAGATAGTGAATGAATGATTCGATCCAAACGCGATACTCTATTGTGTAGATATATATCCTTTCTCGTGGTTTTGCGGAGCTAAGAGTGGCTTACTCCAACGGAACGCCTGTGGAGACTGCACTTCCTATGTTTTAGCCGGGCGATCAGTCGCCTACTGTGAATGACAGCGCGTCATTGAGACAAGAAGCTCCAACCTCGAC
>JAQCMZ010000463.1 GCA_028274825.1 Haloferacaceae archaeon | reverse complement strand
GACCAACGCGCTCGCTCCGCCGACGTTCGTCCTCACGTTCAATGCCGACCTCGGCGGGAGCTGGGGCTCGACACTCGGGCTGGGCGTCGAGGTAATCGCACTCCTCGTCGCAGTGCCACTGATGTTTATTGCGACGATCATCGCGTCGGTGCTGCTGGTACTCAGGCAGTTCATCGTCGTCACCGTCGCTGTCGGAGCTCCCTTCTTCGCGGTCCTGTGGTACGCGAACTGGGGCCCGATGAAATCGATAAGCAACTTCGCGGCGACATGGATCCGAATGGGTGTGTACGCCCTGCTCGTCGGTCCGATAATCGCTCTCGTGATGCGCGTATTCAACGTAATTGCGACCGGTGGAATCTCTGCGAGCGGTGACGTCGCTAGCTTCTACGTCTCAGCAGCGCTGGCACTGATCTTCCCAATCATCCTGTTCGTCGTCATCTGGAAGACGATCGGGTGGGCCGGGCAGCCCCTCGGCGTTGACGCCGCGTTCACGATGACCGTCGCCGCCGCGATCGCCGCCACGGGGGTCGGAGCAGTCGCCGTCGGCGCTGGTGCAGGTTCGGGAGCCGTGAGTAGTGCTTCGAAGTCCAGTTCTGGCGGAACAAGTGGAGGTGGGAGTGGGGGAACGTCAGGCGGATCTTCTGGTGGCACATCTGGCGGCGGCACTGCTGCAGATCCATCTGCGGCTACCGGGAACTCGACGGTGGGCGGGACGATGCGCAGTAGCGTTTCAGAGGCGCTCGGAACGCGGGAATCGGCAGTTGAGAACAGCGTCGATTCAGCACCCGGGTTGTTTACCAGAGGAAAAGATTCGGCTGGCGGACTGGTCGCTGGCTCACCAGTTGTGAGCACGGCACGGACACACGCGAGCCGAGCAGGCTCCGCAGCAAGGAAATTTGGCTCAAAAGCAAAGAACCGTGGAGTGGCTGGCGCTAGGAAAGCGGTTGGGACAGAGAGTATCGATAGTCATCGGAAAGCGATCAGCCAAAATCTGGATGCGGCCGACGAAGCAGAAGCGAACCGAGACTTCCTGACAGATGCGTACCAAGACGGGGAATTCAACGTTGCCGAGGCTACCAATCGTGGAATCCTAACAGGTGACGAAGCACCTGCAAATGAGGTCTCTACTGTCATACCAAACGCAGAGGGGAAGGTGGCGTACGAGACGGCAACTGGTGAGAAAATGACGATCGATCTTAATGACAGAGCCCAAACTTTCGGTCAGAGAGCCGTGTCGCTCAGGGATGATGCGTCGAAATCTGTCCGAAGCGTGAAGCGAATCAAGGCCGCGCAGGCGGCTGCGAAGACACCCGGCAGAGCTGCCATCTCAACGGGGCGGGCAGGCAAGCAGATGGGGAAAACCGGTGTCCAGGCCGGAAAGGCTAGTGGAATCGTCTTTGCCGGGGCTATGACACGGAGTCCCTACGCGGCCTACAATATGGGGAAACGCGGGGGAAAACACCTCATTGGCCCCGGATTCGAAGATAGTCTGGCCAACCCCTCTGACGAAGATGACATTGATTGGACGACCAAACGAGAGGATGGACCAAGTCAGGCGACGGATCCGCCGTGGGATGAAGACACGGGGGAACCATCGGAGACGCTCTAGAGATATTTTGACCGCATTCCTCCGTTTACGAACCGATCGTTCCACCGGTGCGAGAAGTTATAGCGTAGTACCGGCATGAAAGGAACATAGACCTCTGTGAACGCATCTATCGATGCCGTTCTCAGTAGGTGTACGGACATCACGGCTCACATGACCACCCACCCCCGGCGCGATCCCCTCACGTGAATGGCGATACCCGTCCCATCACGGCTCGCAAAATCACCTCTGTGATCCAATGAGTATCCTCGATACTGTACTCGCAGTAGCCATCTTCCTCGGTCTCTTCGCGAGCGTCGAGTACGTGACCTACCGGGTCATGGAGCGCAAGCACGAAAAGCGAAGTATTTATCGACTGTTATTTATGCTCGCATGGACCACGCTGGCGTTCGTCCACATGTGGGTGGTCGCTCCTTTACTTAATCTCCCACCAACCGCCGTAGTAGCGCTCGGTCTGGGTATTTTGATGATTTATGTCGGTGGTGGGTTAGGAATACCCGTCTTCAAATCGATCGGCGTCATCGGACTCTATCCATTCGCACTCGTGTACGAGTTGTTCGTAGTGTCGTTACTTTTCGCCGAGGCAGTGGCGTTCGCCACCTCCTTCGTCACGGTCTCGCAGTTCGATTTTCTTTCGACTATGGTTCCTGGCGACTCTCGGGTTCAAGCAATTATTGGACTGGGTGCTGCAGCTTCGCTAGTCGCGGTGATGTACTACAACCCCGATGGGGAAAACGGATATCACTATGCCGCTGGACGTCACGTGACGCCCTCCGTCGACTACGAGAAGTTCAGACGAATTCGGGAGGAGGACATAGATCAAAACGAACCAGACGAATCACTCCGCGAGGGAGACTCACCTAGAACAGCCGATTCCGGCGGTAAGAGTCGTCACTCTTACTCGACTAAAACACCAGCCAAAGCATCTTCCATGGGAGAATTCGAATACAACTGGACTCGCTCGAACATTAGCTTCGACGACGTCGCTGG
>JAQCMZ010000459.1 GCA_028274825.1 Haloferacaceae archaeon | reverse complement strand
CACTGTCGAGCGACTGTTTCATACTGAGGTCTTCAATATTCGTCACAGCCGCTCGCTCCTGCTGTGTCACGTGGGTTGGTGAATCCTTCGACGGCCTTCACCCTCGGGGGCATCCGTCGAGAATCGCCGATTCTCGTCATCACTCCTCGGTGATTTCCGTCCGACCCCTCACACTCGGCCTGTTCCGCCTGTAGAAATTACATATATTGTTGCGAACGAACGGATTGGAACGACTCAGCGTATCGATTTCGCAGAATCCGGCCGGGAGACACCGGCAGCTGAAACCGGGAGCGCCAGTAGCGCCAACGCGGATGGCCTCTCACTCGTGGCGATTGTGATCGGCCTCGGCGTGATCATTGCTCTCGGTGCAGTGTTCATACCGCGCAGATACTGACACTTATCAAACTCGACGATGTTGTCAAGCGGTATCAAAGCGGGCACAACCTCATCGAGGCGTTGACGAGCGTCAATTTTCACGCTTGCCACGGAGAGATGGTGACAATCATCGGACCGTCGGGGTCGGGAAAGAGCACACTTCTCAATCTGATCGGGTTGCTCGACACGCCAACCGAGGGGGCCGTTCATCTTGACGACACAGACGTGACTGACTTCACATCTGACGAACTCACCGAGGAACCCCGGTCGAAACTCGGGTTCGTGTTTCAGGAGTTTCATCTGCTACCGATGCTCACCGCCGTCGAGAACGTCGAATTACCCTCACGATGGGACACTTCCGTCGACCGGCATGACCGGGCGATCGACCTGCTCGAACGGGTGGGTCTCGGCGATCGAATCACCCACACGCCTGAAGAACCCTCTGGTGGCCGACGGCAGCGCGTCGCTATCGCCCGCTCGTTAATAAACAAGCCCGACGTGGTGCTGGCTGACGAGCCGACCGGGAATCTCGATCAGGCTACAGGCGAGACGATTCTCGAGGAGCTCACGCGATTAAAAGACGACGAGAACGTCGCGATTGTCGCCGTCACGCACGCCGAACAGTTGCTCGAGTACACGGATCGGGTCGTCGAATTAATCGATGGGGAAATACAGTCATGACCCGGTTTCGACCACTCCGGCGATTCCCGAGCGTGGAGATTGCCTGGCAAAACCTCGGCCGCAATCGGGCCCGAACGGGTCTTGCGACACTTGGTATTGTTATCGGCGTTATCGCCATTGTCTCGCTCGGAATGGCGGGGACGGCGATCCAACAGCAGGCAACCTCGAATCTGGGCAGCCTGACGGGCGAAGTGATCGTCTCCTCGGGGGCCGACAGCGATCAAGACGGGATCATCAACAATCAGGTGGACGATATCCGGTGCGTTATGCTCGGCGCCGACGTCGTCCCGCAGAAATCCAGCACCACGACACTGTCCACGCGGAGCGGAGAAAGCGTTCGCGTCTCTGTCACCGGAGTGAGCCAGTCTGACGTGCTCTACGAGACATCGACCGGAGAAGCTCCAGACCGGCTCCGCTCCGGAGCGCTGTTGAGCGCTGACACGGCCGAAGAGTTAGGGCTGGAGCTCGGTGACCCCGTTGAGTACGACGGAAGCTTATATCGACTCCAGGGATTCATCGAATCTGACGAGGGATTCGGCCCCGGTGGCGACGAACTCGTTCTCCCGCTGGCGGCACTCTCCGAGCAAGAGTACTACGACACAGTGACTATCCTCGCCGCGGACGGGACGCAGCGACTGATATCGACGACACACTCAAAGCTGAAGTGAACTACCCCACCCTCCCGCGCTCGGGGCTCCTCGCCCCTCGGTTGTTGAGGGTGTCGTCAGAACTCTCCGAGTTCTGACTGCTCACCAGAAGTCAGCGACTTCTGGTGATGGGGCTTCCTGGTTCTGTGTCAGAATGTATCCCCGACACAGAACCAGGGATTCCAGACTCCGCAGGCGAGTTCCCTTCACGGGTGGTTCGGAGTGTCCCACTCCTCCCGGATGGACACTCAGCCACAATCGACGGTGCACGCTTCTTGTCGCGCTTGAACATCGTCGAAAC
>JAQCMZ010000449.1 GCA_028274825.1 Haloferacaceae archaeon | reverse complement strand
CGACTGTCAGTCCCTCCGAGCGTTCCTGTGACGGATTGGCTGGACTGAACACCCGAACACAGTGTGTGTCCGTGGAGGTCGCTCCACCACGACCCATTGAAACCCCCGTCGCACGCCCAGTGGACGATTGTGAGAGGGGCCACAGTTCCACACTCCCGACCCACCAGCGACGGAATTGAGATTTTCAATTCCAGACTGTGTGCGTTGTTTTCTGGCCGTTATCAGCTAGCTATCCCTCGAACTACTTGAAATTGTGTCGTCTGTTAACGGCATTCACCTCGGGGTCAAGTGGTTCGAGAGACTTCGTCTCTCGTCATCACGGAAGACTGCGTCTTCCGAACGACCCCGAGGCACTCTGCCTGCTTTCTCTGTAGAAATGCTACCGGGGAGTGCGGCCAGTGTCGGCTCTGCCCAGCCGATGTGGGCAACAGTCATTGACGTGTCTGGATTGGCCGACAGAAGTTCGCAGACACTAGTCGCCGCGATCTGTGCCTCCGCTCCGAGCCGCTCGGGTGTCTCGGCCGTCAGCGGATACGTTTCTGAAAGCGCCTGCGGGCACGGGCCGAGCGGTGGCCGGAGCGCCCAGATGGCGTCGTAATCGTGGTCAGACGGTGGGCTCGATTCCGTCAACAAGAGTGACTCGGGAGCCTCAAGCCGCCCGAGTCGGCGGTGATGTCGGCTGATTTCAGGGCGCCGGCTCAAGGCTGTTGAGTGGTGAAAGAAGGTAGATTTTGAGACAGGATCGACCGCCTCTAGCTGAGCGGCGTGATCTAAAAGCGCGTGATATCCGTCAACCATTGCCGGATGATTGCGGGCCTGGCGCTCGACGAGGTCGAACAATGTCCCCTGTTTGATGCAGGTTTTGATTCGGCGAATCTCCTCGAAGGTGACGTGGAGACTGTGTTTGGCCAGCAGTCGCTCGGTTGTGTCGGCCGGGGCGGTCCGCAGGTCGTCGGGAGTAGTCCCGGCACAGATTGGACACGAGCAGGGCAGATATCCGAGATCTGTGAGACGCTCAGTCCCCCAGACAGTGAGATATCACCCCTCGCGGGCGTGCAGTGCGTATGCAGCCGAGTCGAATAGATCACACCCGGCTGCCACCGCAAGCGCGAGCATCATCGGGTGTCCGGCACCGAACAGATGTACCGGACCGTCGGCGTCTAATCCGCATTTCGCCGCGAGTATGACGCTGACGTGAGTGGGGCGTTCAACGCTGACGTGAATGGGGCGTTCAACGCTGACGTGAATGGGGCGGACAACATCCGTCTCGACATCAATCAACGTAACTCCGAGTCTTCGGCTAATTTGGACGAGGAGAGGAGTCCCGGCTGGTTGGCACAGCCCGGAGTCTCCCTTCACGACTTGTCCAGCGGATTCCAACCGCAGGAACAAGTGGGAGACTCCAAACCCTCATATCCCAACTGCAGTCGGGATTCCTCCGTCTTTACTCGGAGGAGAACGTCAAATCACCACCCACTAGGAAGCCGTCTCCAACTGCGCTTCAACTCGAGACATTTCTGTAGCAGACGGTAGGCGAGGCCGGCATCGATTAGTAGTATACTGGTCGCCCACTCCAGCGAGAGTGGTGTTTTCGGGCACAGAGCCGGTCTTGAGAGGGGTTGTTAATCGAAACCGGGAGATCAATCGTCTGCAGGCGCTTCACCGCCGTCGGTGCCGGTGACGGCTGGAATCGCTCCCTCGGAGTACCCGGGGACTGTGCCGTCATTGTTCCACTCGCGTTCAGCGTAATACTCATCCAGGGCAGTCTCGAGTCCGTCGATATCGTAGGGGAGCTGATCGTCGCCCCGGTCGAAGCCGCGAGCGTTGTTGAATGCCCGCTCCATCTCGACGATTCGTGCCCCGACTTGCTGAAGATTGGCGTAACTGGTATCGAGCATGGCTGCAAGATCCTGCTCGTCGACGAAGTCACGAGAGAACTTGCAGACGACCGCCGAGTCGAGGATCGCACTGTGATTTTCTTTCCCGACGAGCACCGGCGGCTTCCCGTCGAGCCCTTTCGGCTTCATCGCGTCAGCGTTGTCTACGAGCGGATACTCTAGCGAGTAGAATCCACCGTACATGTGGTCGGCGCCACGGTTTGAGGTAGCAAACGAGAGTCCCTGCCCGTGCAGGGCACGGCCGTCGTGAGCTGAAAACTCCATACCCTTCACAGACCAGTTCTCGACGCCAAATTCTTCGTGTGTTCGCTCGATTCCCTCGGCGAGTTTGTCGCCGACTCCCTCGCGGTAAGCGATCTGTTCGATAAGTGATTCGATCAGCGTTTCGTTACCGAATTCGCCTTCTGCTGCGAGAAACGCCGACACTGTGTCACCACAGGAGATCGTATCCATCCCCAACGTGTCACACATCTCGTTAGCCTTCATTACAGTCACAACGTCGTCAACACCGGCGTTAGAGCCGAACGCCATCACCGTCTCGTACTCTGGGCCTTCTGTCTCGATTCCGGCGTCTTCGTCGCGGGTGGGGATCTTACACGCGAACGCACACTGCGAACAGGTGCCCTTTTTGTATTTTTTCTCCTCGATAATGTCACCGCCGATGTTGTCAGCGTCCTCGAAAGAACGCTCCGAGAAGTATCGCGTCGGGAGTGCATCCATCTCGTTGGCCAACGGGGTGACAGATGTGGTTCCCTGGCGCTTCATGATGTGATCGCTCGTCGCCGCCTCCTGGTGGATTTCTGCCGCTTCTGCCGGCCAGTCTACCTCGACCTGCTCGGCAGCATCTCCCTCGAACGTGATGGCTTTCACTCCTTTCGCCCCGAGGACTGCCCCGAGTCCGCCCCGACCGAATGCGCGCTGTTCGGAGGTCATGATCGACGCGAACCGGACCAGATTCTCTCCTGCAGGCCCGATACACGCAATCTGCTCGGGGTCGAGATCGTGAGCCGTCGCCATGTACTCAGAAACCTCTGGAACCGTCGCTTCTGCGAGACCCGGGATATCTTCGAATTCGACACCATCATCACGAACGTGAACAGCGAGTGGGCCCTCGTCTGTTCCGACAATCTCGACAGCGGCGTATCCTGTGCCGGTGAAGTTACGAGAGAGAAACCCTCCAGCGTTCGAGGATAATAATCCGTCCGTCAGCGGCGAGACGGCTGTCGCCGACATTCGGCCGGTAAAGGAGGTTCGTGAGTACTGCATCGGTCCTGTCGCGAAAAACAGTCGATTTTCGGGGCCGAATGGGTCGGCATCGAATGGAATCCGCTCGTACGCTAACCGCGTGTTCAACCCCCGGCCGCCGATGAATTCTGAAAGGCTCCCATCGATATCGGTCGTCTCTGTCGTCCGGCTCCCGACATCTATTGTGAGTACTGGACCTTGTGCGTGTTTCATACGTCGTGGCTTATGTACGAACGAATAAATAACTGTGAGGATTCCGCGCCTCTTGTGAAGTTGCTTGCTAGCGTCGATACTGCGCTTCGCAGGGCCGTCTCGACCGAGGCGGAGCCGTCCCTCAGTACTGCCTATTGGGTGTTTCCGATGTCCCCGTAACAGTTGTTGGCACTGTGATCTCCGGTATTCAGTCTGACCGATCAAGACGCTGCGGAATCCTTGTCGGTCAGTGTTCGGTTGTCACTGCTCGGAGTTCGGCTTTTCTATCTGTTTGTTGAGGGTGGGTTCATCTGGAGTGACGGGCTTCACTCGACGCTCTCCGAAGCCGTCCTTCGAGTGGGTCCCGACGCGGGTGAGTCCGGACACCGCGGTCTCGACCGGTCGCCATCGGAGCCGCCGACCACGCCGTGATCGACAGTCTCCAACTCGGAGACGTCGCCGCCCTCGATGAGCTTCTCCAGGCGGTGGCGCAGCTGCGCTTGGTCGTCTCGGCTCCACCACTACGGCACGTCCACGTTGTCCACCTTCGGGTACTCCGACCGGCCGACGAGCGGCGTCACTCGAAATTGGGGAAATCCCCGAGGGAGAGTTTTCAGAATTCAGTGAGATGATTCGGACCGATTATTCCCTGACGGTCACTGTCTGAAAGAGATCCTCCCTGCCGCACCCCCGGACTGAATAACAGTCCCCAAACTGCCAACGACTGGTAAGGGTATCATAGAATGGTTGGCATGGGTTTCTGATATCGGTCGAGAGGACTGCTATTGCTGCTTTTGAATAGCGGCAACATTTTGTATCTCTCAGACGCCGGGTTTCTGGAAGCTACTGAGGTGTGTGAATCGTTCTATAACATCCTGTCGTCGCGTTTGAACCCGATGTTGCCGACGAGGTGATGAATCTCATGCGAGGGTGATATCTATCCCCGACCGGTAAGGTAGCGTGCAGCAGAAACTCCTCATTCTTGCAGTCGAGCCCGCACGTGCAGACGGTGTAAGGCAACTGCCCCAGAGCTTGACTCCGCGACGTATGCATCAGAAACCACACCTCCCAAATCCCAAAGAGGCTGAAACTGGCTGACTGAGAACATCGGTTCCTCATCGTGACAGAGGTTGAGATTGCGAACGTGGTCGGCAGGGTCATCTACCATTAAACGCGTGAGCTGTCGACGTTAGCTGAGAGGTTCAAACAGCGAGCTAAACTCAACTCGGTTACCAACGAACTAGCCGAAAGACAGGAGCGACAGACACGGAGTGTTCCCGATAACAGCGTATCGAGCGGAAGCCCGCCGCTTCAGGAGTGGGTCCGAGCGGCACCACAATTGTCCGCTTTACACTCGATGGCTGGTTGGATCACTCACGGTGAGGATACTGGAAGCTGTCGATAAAACTACACGAGACGGCGAAACCTGGCAGTTTGATTGAGGGTTGCCCGCCGGGCGAAAGATTCAGGACCCGTTTTATCGGAGTGGCAAATGCTCTATTAGCGGAGCGACATCGCTAGAACAGTTTGAACAGGGGAGCCGAGCGGCTGGCTCGGCTAACAGGGATGGAGCCGATCGCGGGGGAATGTGACTGCGACATCTGTGCCCACGGCCGGTGGCGAACTCGCGAACGCATCGACCGTCACGTTATCGAACGCGAGCGTGACGCGGGAGGTCGCATCCTCACGCACAACCCGTTCGACAGTCGCAGACAGATCCCCTTCAGAATCACTGAGTGTGATCGCCTCGGGTCTGATGGCGATAGTATCTCCTGCGCTGGCATCGACATCCTCGAGTAGTCTCGCTTGTTCGACCGAACCTATCTCAGCGGAACGTGCCTGAGCAGAACTGTCACCGCCGAGAACCCGGCGGAGCGAGGGCGCTGCCGAGAGGTCAATAACATTCGACCCGGTAAAGCGCGCGACCATGGGCGATTCCGCCCGCTCGAACACGTCCTCTGGCGGTCCGCGTTGGACGATCTTCCCGTCCTGCATCACGACGATTCTGTCGGCGATAGCGCGGGCTGTCGTGCGATTGTGCGTCACGTACACGGCGGTCACGTCAGCAAGGATATCGACCAGATCGTCTCGAAGGGTCTGCCGGGTTGGGACATCAAGTGCCGCCAGTGGCTCGTCAAGTAGCATCGTGGAC
>JAQCMZ010000543.1 GCA_028274825.1 Haloferacaceae archaeon | reverse complement strand
CAGCCGCGGAGCGAGAGCAGATCACACGAGACGTTGAGCCAGTCGCGGATCTCGAGAAAGTCGTCCAGCAGCTCGACGACGTGACTCACCTCAGTGACATAGTTTGACATGTCACCGTATCGAAACACACCGTATCGCAGTCAGTCCTGGTTCGCCTCGATAGACCCCACTTAGGGTCAGCTAGAATTGTCAGCCACACACGAAGCTGCGAATCTGGGTTGTCTCTCCGTTGGTTACCGCTCGTCGGAGTCGAGCACACGAATCTGGTCGCCACGGACCGTCACTGGGATCGGAACCGTTGCCTCGTAGAGTTCGACAGTCACCTGATCTTTCCCTTCGTCAATCCGCTGAACTTGTGCTTTTTCTCCTTGGAATGGACCCGCAATCAGTTCGACAATGTCACCCTCGGCAACTCCCTCGACATCTGGAGTAGGCGACAAGAAGTGTTCAACTTCCGTCATCGAAGAGGTACCTTGGATGATCGACCGTGCGTGTGGAATCTCGTCCATAATCCGCTCGAGAACAGCCGAATCGTCAGCTTCGATCATCACGTAACTTGTGAGCTGGTCGGGCGCAATCACGGCATGGACCTCCTGCTGTTCTTTACTTGCAATCATGTCCGCGACCGTGCGTTCTTGACTCGCAGTTGTCTTGACGGCAAAAATCGACATCAGATACCAACCCCAGGGACAATGCTCATGACCGCGAAGATCAGAAACCCGATGAAGCCGACCAATAGGATGCCGGCGCCAGCGATTTTCGACACTTGGAGGAACTCTCCTCTAGAGGGGGTGCTCGCTAGCTTCAACACCCGAATGTAGCTGTTGAGATCGTACGGAACGTCCATTCTTGGCTCAAGCTTCTCGATCCGAGTTTTTCTAACTTGTGATCCGCCCCCCTGACCAATCACGATCCTGCTGGGACAGGACGGGTCTCCGGATCTAATTCAGACTCTTGACAGAGTCACAGTACCGCGAGGTGAAAAAGGAACCTGTCGTCGTAGTATGAAGCCGACAACTGAGAGCCGCTTCACGCTCACATGCGCGGTTACAGTCCATCAGTGATCTGTGGGCTGGCCGCGTGATTGTGTCTGTGAGTTGGTAAAACCCGGACGAACGCGGGTCTTGAGGATACCCGCAGTTCCCGTGAGATGGGTTTTGACATCAGCAAGACGAAATAATACGATCCGTGAGTCACAACGGAGCAAGCAGAAGGGACGGCTTGAGCCGTTGAGTAAATGTAATAACCGTTCTATCACATATCTCACGCTGACAAAAAAGAGAAAAGCGGAAAGAGAAATTTCGCTTCACAGTCAGTAAACTGCTCTGGCGACCTATTCGACGTAATCAATATCTTCAAGTTGGCTTTCTGCGACGTCTTGTGCGTCGCCGTTACGGCCGTAGATCTGTGGAGATTCAACACCGGTGACGACAATCATAGTGCGCATCTCTCCGTCGAGATCCTCGTCAACAGAGGTCCCCCAGATGATGCGAGCGCTGGGATCGATTCGGTCGTAGATCCCTTCAACGACGCCCTCAGCCTCCTCAATCGACATGTCAGTGCCGCCGGTGACATTCACCAGTGCAGAGGTCGCACCCGAGATATCCACATCTAACAGGGGCGACCGAAGCGCAGATTTCACTGAGTCTTGTGCCTTCGAGCTCGAGTCGGACTCTCCGAGCCCGATCATCGCGACACCACCCTTCTCCATGACAGTGCGGACATCGGCAAAGTCGAGATTGACGAGTCCAGGTTTGGTAATCAGTTCAGTGATGCCTTTCACCGAGCGCATGAGCACCTCGTCAGATATTTTGAAGGCTTGCCGAACGGGGAGTTTCCCGACTGCGTCAAGCAGCCGGTCGTTCGGCACGACGATCACCGTGTCGGAGACATTGCGGAGTCGCTCGAGTCCTGCGTCGGCATTTGTCCGGCGAACCTCCCCTTCCGCGGTGAACGGTGTCGTGACGATCGAGATAGTCAGCGCACCGGCATCGCGAGCCGCCTTGGCGACGACGGGCGCTGAACCGGTGCCAGTTCCTCCGCCGAGACCGGCAGTGACAAACACCATATCAGAGCCTTCAATGGCGTCAGAGATATCCTCCTGTGACTCGATTGCAGCCTCTTCACCCACCTGCGGAACCGACCCAGCACCCCGTCCCTGGGTCTTCTGCTGACCCATTAGAATCTTGGTGTCAGCGCCAACATCGACCAGATGCTGAACATCAGTGTTAGCAGCGACGAGTTTTGCCCCGTGAATTCCCTCTTTTTGCATCCGATGAACCGTGTTTCCACCGGCGCCGCCACAGCCGATAACGGTGATATTCGTCTGCAGGTCTTGGAGAACATCCTCAAGTTCATCGTCTGTCATCGTGCTTGAGTGGGCCCCGGAGCCGCTGTCGAACTCCCCGGGAGCTTCCCCCCCCTGCTCGGCCTCGTCGATAGCATCATCAATGATAGAATCCATAATTATAAGCACTCGTTGCAGAGCGACCCTATTCATCCTTCCCCTTCGTCAGACATGAGTCAGACATTTTATTCACAGTGTTGTGTCGTGCACCAAATCAGTCGAGCAGTCTGCAGTATCATTATCTGGCGGCAAAAGGAGAGACAACACCACTGGACAACGGGGCCGCAGGCCGAACGAGACAGTACTGAAAGCGGCCACATCTCAAACGCTGATACTGAAACTGATTGTAAGATCGGGAGACCAGCAGAGACTCAGTTAGTCGCGATCGAGTCGATCGACCCGATATCGCTCCTCAGTGACGCGGCTCACTTGATCAGGCGTCACCTGATCACCGTCTACTTCGACGGGATTCCCGTTCGCAAGTTTACCGAACGCGGGCCCTTCGGGGACACCCCGCTTTTTCGCGAGAGCCGGGTCAAATTTGGTTTCGCGGGCGATAACGACCCCAGAGTCGCGGTCAACCTCGTCGTATCGTTCTCGGACCATGTCGACGAGTCCCGCAACGAGTGCGTTGTACGCCTCCGACGAGGTGAATCCAGCCTCGCCTGCCGCCCGGGAGCCAGCCTGTTCAGTATCAAATGCGACAGTATGCTCGATTACGACTTCGCGAGCGCGGGCAGAATCAATCCCCTGTGTTCGCGAGAGTAACTCATGTGGGAACGGGTGGATGACAAGAGAGTCCTCGATAGCCGCGGGGGTAGCGCTTTCCCACCCATCTGTCGGTGGGTTGGGCTGTTGCCTGCCGAACCGAAGTCCGGAGTCGACTGACACGAGACAATCCTCGAGCGCGTCGACAAGCACCAGCGGTCGGTCGTCGACAACCGATACCCACGTCTCGCTCACCACCCGGTAGCCGAGTCTCCTAATAGTGGACACCAACGCGGGGCGGTCACCCTCGATGACGGCCACTCCGGCTCGACTTGCCGAGAATATCTCCTGAACCACCTCGGCAGATTCCGAGAAGTCGTCGGGATTGTCAGGGGTGTCGAGTTCAGCAGTGTCGTCAGGGTCGGTGCCGTTGTCGGGAGTGTCCAGAGTGTCGAGTTGCCAATCCGACCCGATATGACCAACAGCCCAGGCTGTCTTTTCGACAATACGTGTGAATCGGGGGACGTAGTGTCCTCCGCCAAAGCCGACCAGGTGCCGGCGGGACCCGTCTGCTCCAACGAGGTCTGGCCGGCGATCCGAGCCAGAGGAGGTCACATCGAGAACGGCTCTCGCGACGGCACCGGCACCGCGCGGGTCGTCCCACTGTGGCTCGTCGCTTCCGAGTTCGGCAAACAGGCCCGGCACTGATAGCTCGGTCGGGCCGTGATGTGTGCACTCGATTCCGACATCATACTCAGAGGGGGCGTGAGCTTTGAACTGCTCAACCAGTCGCTTCTGGAGAGCCGGAGCCGCCGGCGCAAACGACCCTGGCCGACCGCCGTACTCAGCATCACCAAAGTTTCCAGTAAAATGTGCCGTGAGCAGCGGGCCAGTGTCGCCCGAGTGGCGAGAGACAAAGATGACGGCCGAGACCGCCTCCGGCTGTGAGAACGCGGAGACTGGATCTTCCATGTGGATGTGGAGTTGTTCAAATTCGCGAAGTTCCACCCCGTCCTGCCGGTAGTAGCTGCCACCGCCGTCAACATCCGGTTGAGACGTATCGACGTGGTCGGCCCAGTCACCAATATCTAGCAGATGGTCACCGATGTGCTGGGACGCGCGGTCGCCACGACTAACCACAATCGCGATCACAATCACAATCACATCCTGCGTTGGCGAATAGCCATCGATTCGGGACACACGAGCGGTGCACATCTCGAATCTTAACCCAATACTAGTGAGGGGGCACACTGAGAGTGGAATGAGCATGACTGGATACTCGACGATTTTGAGGAACAGTCACGCTCAGTTGACCAAACCAGCCTCAGCAAACCCGTGAGTTCACAGCCGAGGTAACCGTCTGGGTGGATCACCGACGGAGGAATCCTCGCCGACAGGCGGGGAGGAAGTCAAGAGATTGATGAGACACCTACATCTCCCGAAACCGCCGACAGCAAGCGGCCAGTACTGCCAGCAACCTCACGGAAGGGTCACAGAGTGAGCGAGTAGATGAATACGCCGTACCCGATCGCAAGAATTCCACCCTCGACGCGCGAGACGTGTGTTTTTCGCCACATGATCCCGATCACCACCACAGTGAACACAACCAGCACAGGGAACTCGAACGCACGGACGCCAGGTGCGACCGAGATCGGCTCCAGCACAGCGAGAATACCGATAACTGCCAGAATATTGTAGATATTCGAGCCGACGACGTTCCCAATGCTGAAACTCGCCTCGTCGCGGATGGCACTCACCGCGGAAGCGGCTAACTCCGGGAGGGATGTGCCAATCGCCAACACAGTGAGACCGATTACTAAATCGGGGATTCCTGCCGCAGCGAGCAGTCCGCGACCGCCAGTAATCAGCCATCGGGATCCTCCCACCAGCGCCACCAGTCCTCCGATGATGAGCGCTATCTCTGTGACACCAGTATCAGGAGTCTCAGCGCGGTCTTCTTGCGGCTGGGCTGCTTGATGGTCTTTGATTTGCCGGACGATAACAACCGTGAACACGATGAGCATCGCGAGCAGAACTGCACCGCCGGGTCGGCCAATCTGACCGTCCCACCCAAGACCGACCAATAGGAGAACTGCGGCAAACATGAACGGAACATGATACCGGAGCACTGTTCTGGACACCTCAATGGGCCGAATCATTGCCGAGATTCCCAACACGAGCCCAATATTGGCGATATTCGACCCGAGAATCGCTCCCAACCCGATATCTGTGGAGACGGTCACTGCGCCAATAACAGCCACGAACAGCTCGGGAGCTGTCGTCGCGAACGCGATGACGGTCACGCCGACAGTTGCTGCTTGGAGTCCGAATCCGAGCGCGAGCTCAGACGCGCCCTTCACCAGCATCTCCGCGCCGACATACAACAAGAGAATGCCGAGCATGAGCAACCCAACCTGCACGAGCGGCAAGCCCACAAACACGTGTCTGACTCGACTAGACGGCGGTTAAGTCCTATCGCTTTCCTGGAAGGACACTGGTCGTCTACTGCGTCACTCGAATTCCCTGGGTGGCTGTACCGACAACCAGACTGAGTACTCGGCTCTGTCCGTGAGAAGGTGGCTCCGGGCAATCCCATCGTCTCCAGCACGACAAAGGGGAAAACGCCGGGGTCTGCGCGGCGTTTTTCTGGCTGCCGGCCTCGGAGACTGTATGGATGTGTACGGGTTGATTGGGAATCCAGTCGGTCACTCACTGTCACCGCCGATGCACGAAGCAGGGTACAACTCACTCGGCCTCGAGGCACGCTACCTCACATTCGAACCGGACCCAACAGAACTGCAGTCGGCGATTCAGGGAGCTGACGCGCTCGGGGTTGGTGGACTCAACGTGACCATCCCGTTCAAACAGGACGTGTTAGAACTGGTCGATCCGGCACCGCTCGCCAAACGGATCGGGGCTGTCAATACAATCGAATTCACTGACGATGGTCCGCGAGGGTACAACACCGACGCTATTGGTGTCACCCGAGCGTTAAATGAACACGGTATTACGATTGATGACCGAAACGCAGTGGTGGTCGGGGCTGGAGGTGCCGGGCGAGCGGCAGCGTTCGGGCTGGCTGACGCCGGCTCTAGCGTCCATATCGCGAATCGGACGGCAGAACGGGCAAGAGATCTCGCCGATGAGGTTCCCGGAGCAACGGGGGCTGGGTTAGACTCGCTCGCTGATCGGCTCTCTGGTGCCGACCTGCTGGTGAATGCGACGAGTGTGGGGATGGAGGAAGCAGAGACCCCAGTTCCGGCGGAGCTTCTACACCCAGAGCTGACAGTTCTTGATGCTGTGTACACGCCAATCGAGACGCAACTGCTCCGTGATGCAACTGACACGGGAGCAAACACCGTCGAAGGGGCTTGGATGCTCCTGTTTCAGGGTGTCGAAGCATTCGAGCGATGGACCGGCGAAGAAGCCCCTGTGAGGGCGATGAACGATGCGTTGCGATCCCACCTGACTGAACACAGCTAGTCTAGTATGCGATGTTGGTCACATACAGGGTGTCATAGAACGATTCACACACCTCAGGAGCTTCCAGAACCCCGGCGTCTGTGAGAGAGAACATGGTGCCGCCATTCAAAAGCAGCAATAGCAGTCCTCTCGACCGATATCAGAAACCCATGCCAACCGTTCTATGACACCCTTCACATAAGCTACCATAGATCAATGTTTTCACGGATTCGTCTTGTATCGCTTGTAGAAGCTCGATATACCCGCTCGCCCGGATTAACGAACGGTTCGCTGGGAGAAAACCAGTCACAATGTCGCCGATCTACAGATAAGCAAGGCGAGTGCCTCGGGGCTTGACCCCGAGGGTGAAGCCGACCACTACTTTTAGGAAACGGCGCTTCCTATTCAACGGCACAGTCAGACAAACAGAGTACAGATTTTCATCCAATGCTGACTGAGAACTCTAATAGAACTGTGGTGTCTCTCAAAACCCGCATCTTCGACGTGGTGAGACGGACACTATCGGGTCGTGGTGGAGCGATCTCCACGGACACACGCGGTGTGTTCGGGTGTTCAGTCAAACCGACC
>JAQCMZ010000441.1 GCA_028274825.1 Haloferacaceae archaeon | reverse complement strand
ATCGCGATGGTCTCCCATCGTGATTGACTGTCCGAAAACTAGCAGTTGAGTTGGTGTGTGCCTCATCACAAAGGAAGCCTTCGAACACTCCAAGCGACGTCACATACTCAGGGAACTCCGAGTCCGTCGCAGGAGAGAGGTAACGGGGGCGTGGCACTCCCATCGGCGTGTCGGGTCGGAAACGGACGTTCCCAAACCAGCCCACCGGGCGTGGGAAGCCCACGAGATGTCGTGGGAGGATGTCACCACCTCATTACAGGTCCCCGACGACCTGTCTTGTATGCGACCGGTACACTCGGTCTCGTGACAATCGTCATTGTTTTGCCGAAGTCCGTACCATCGTCACAGCTCCCGGGATGTTCGTGTATGCCGGGCAAGGTACGTTCTGGGGGCCGCTTATCGCACTGTTCACCGCGTCCGTACTCGGAGCCGTCGTATTGTTCGACATCGGTGTACAATCGTTGAGTGCCCACTCTCGCGAGGAGCGGCGAGATTGCTGAGGTCTGAGGCGATTCACACTGCTTGTAGACGCAGGATTAATTCACGCTAGGAGAGCCAGTCGAAGAGCCCCCTGTCCGAACTGGCAACTGGCGGAGAACCCTTTCACCACCAGGAATCTGCTCTTGTTAGATAGCGGTGCTTGGTTGACATCCTCCCCGCGCGTCGGCGAGGATTCCCACGACACTGGGCCGCTGATGTGGGATAGTGTGGGTTGTCGCCTTCCGACGTGGAACGCGACTGGCTGTGCCACGCAGCCGGGACTCCTCTCTTCTCCTCGGCACGAGGACTCGGAGTTACGGTCGCTGACTCCGCCCTGAGTTCCAGCACAGAGCGGGTGTTTCTGCCTGCAATCAGACCACCCCGATAGTGGCCGATCACACGGGCAGACCGCCTTGGTTAGTATTTCGCATTTTTCTGATTGATTCGCATCTGTCGTCTGCGACTGAATTCTCACGAGAGTCGGATTCATCCCCGCCGACGGGTGGGGCTTTCTCCTCGATTCTCCCTAAACAAGACGAATCCGAATCGGTTCGTGAGTTGATGACATCCACCTCCGATGTCGTGGGCACTCTCTTCGGACTACTGTCGTCGGCGAGACAACACGGACAGATTCTCCAGCGACGAGTCACACCGTTTTTGCGGCGCCGGCAGCACACAGCAGTATGGCAAAACAGCCGCATCTCCTGGTCGAGTCTGGCGACGTCAACGATATTGCGATTATCCCGGGTGACCCTGGCCGTGTCGATCGGATCGCCGCGCAGTGTGAGGAAGCAACCGAGGTTTCCTCGAACAGGGAGTACACACTCGTCAACGCCGTGTACGAGGGGACACCGCTGACGATCTGTTCGACAGGAATTGGTTGTCCGTCGGCCGCAATCGCCGTCGAGGAACTCGCCCGGGTTGGCGTCGAGACATTTCTCCGCTGCGGGACGTGTGGCGCGCTGCAGTCAGACATCGAGATTGGCGACATGATCGTCGCCACAGGGTCGGCAAAAGAGGAGGGGACCAGTAAACGGTACGAACCGGCCGCCTATCCGGCCGTCGCGAGTCACGACGCCATTTCCGGGCTAGTCGGGGGGGCTGAAGCCAACGATGAGACGGTTCACGTCGGGGCGATTGTCTCTGATGATGCCTTCTACAACGAAACCGACGAGTACGTCGCCGACTGGGAGGAGGCAGGATTACTCGCCGTCGAGATGGAGGCAGCGACTGTGTTCTCGCTAGCCCGGCGAAACGGGCTCCGCGCGGGAGCAATCTGTACAGTAGACGGCAATCTCGTCAACGGCACTCAGAAGGGGGAGACTGAAGCCGACGAGCTGCCCGCGAAGGCGAAAAACAACGTCGAACGGGCAATCGGTATCACGCTCGAGGCCGTCACCGAATTAGCCTCCTGATCTACTCGCTGCGACAGCAGAGCAGCCGGTATTCGATCGGCGAACAGAACCCACTGTTTGTGGGGTTGTGTCTGCCAGTGTGAATCCAACTTGTGCATCCGGGCCAGCCCGGGCGATGAGAACAACCACGACTACCAGCAGCGTCGACGTAAGACGCCCCTTCTACGGGAACGATGATCGTCTTTTGATCTCCCTCACCCATGAGCCAGTAGGCTTCCACTACCGCTTTCAGAGCCATTGTCCGGGACCGGGGTCTCAGCCAGCTCACAATGAATAAGTGCGTGGCCAGGAAGTCTCTTGCCGATGAGTGATGCGGGACCAGATACCGAACTCACCGACGAGGAGTCGGTCGGCGATTCTATGCTCCCGAACGAGTCTCTCCCAACCCCGAATCAGCCGTCACCGACAGAGGTAATCGTCTCCCGGATCGCCCGCCGTCGCCGCCGGCTGGCCGCGTCACTCGGCGCGGTCCCGAAAACACCGGGAGAGGTGCTCAACTGGCTGAAAATCACCGAAAACTTCGTCGCCGTGTCGGTGGTGCTGCTGGTGCCGGTCGTCATTGCGGCCGTTACGGTCGCGTCAAACACCTACGCCGAGTTGTCGTTTCTGTTGTTTCCCCCGCTGGCATCGGGGGCGTACACGCTGTTTTCGAATCCAGACGAGCGGTACAGATCCGCCTCTAATTTCATTCGGGGGACGACAATCGGCGGTCTCTGCGGCTGGAGTGCTAACGTACTTATCGGCGGTAGCCCGGGCGGCGTCGATCCACTGGCGGCCGGATTAGCGATGTTTCTCGTCGGGGTCGTGACGTGGATAACCCGTCTCCAAACACCGAGTGCCTTCGCGACAGCACTGTTAGTCCTCACGACGACGGAAGCTTCCGCAGTCGCGTACGTGACAAGCGTGGCTGCCGGCTCTGCGATTGTGGCAGGGGTGTTCATCGCCTGGCACGAGGGAGTGTATAAACGCCGGACACAGTTTCTCTACGGGACTCTGTCGACTGCCGATCACGTCGCTATCCCGGTGACCTCGGCTACAGACCCGGCGATTCCGCTAGGGGCTGCACTCGCGGCCGCTCACGACGCCGGTCGAGTGGTCATCGTCGGCATTCTCGAAGACAGGGACGGGGACGAGGGTGAAAATAGCGAGCAAGCGGCGATCCAACTCGGTGAGACGCTCTCCAGAACGGCAGACGGGCTGGCCGAGCAACACGGACTCCCCTGTGAGGCTGCCGTCGCGGCCGGGGATGAACGGACTGCGATTGCCGACGCTGTTCAGCGAACCAATTCAGACCTTATCGTTGCGAGCGGCAGTCCCGAGGATGCGACTCGGATAGAAACCGCACTGGGGTTGCCCACCGACACTGTCGCACTCCGGTCACACGGTGAGACCGGGGCGTGGCGGCGTGTGGTCGTGATGATCGCCCGGCCGGGCGACATAGCACGTGCCATGCTCGATTTCGCTGCCCGTATTTCGGCTGCATCACACTCGGAGTCCTCTCGATATTCCACGCGAGTCACGGCGTGCACCTGTATCCGGGCAGAATCAGAGCGCCGAGTCGCCGAGCGCCTTCTCGCGAGTCTCGTCACGACAGTCGATCACCCGGTCGAGACGCGGATCAGCCGTGACAACCACACTGAGTTCGTAGCAGACAACGACGATATCTACGATCTCGCGCTGTTTGGAGCGCCGCATCGACTCGACGACCCCGCACGATTCATTACCGGTGAAGGGGCAGACCAACTAGGATCGTTAGGCTGTGATGTCGCTGTCGTGGACCGGAATGACAGTCAGGGGCACAATCGACGAGGCTGAATCGCCTTCCACGCGACTCGCTCAACGCGCTCTCGATAGTCTCTGTCGTCTCGGATGAGTAGCAGCGCGTCACCGGCCGGATGCAAACGTGGTCAGTTGGCACCGTTTTCTGTGTCTTCGGGTGAGTTCCCGGTAACGGCCGAACCGGTCTTCTCGGCAAGGCTCTCGTCGGATCGCCCGTTCTCGCCGTGCTGTTCGAGAAGGCTTGCTGCTGTCGCTTCGGTCGTCTCGTCGCCGAGTGCCGATCCCACGAGCAGGTGTCCGCCGATCAGCGCTGGTGAGATGACAGAGTCGGCGCCAGCACGCTTCAGTTTGGTGACGTTTTCCCGTTGAGTCGCCGCCGCGACGATCCGCAGATCTGGGTTGAGTTCCCGTGCGGTGAGGATCGCGAGAGCGTCCTGTGCATCGTCATCGGTCGCCGCCAGCACTGCTCGAGCGGCGCCCACCTGCGCCTTTCGGAGCGGTGTCTCGTCACTCGGGTCAGCCGTCAACACGCTGATATCTCGATCAGTCAGTCGCCGGGTCACGCCCTCGTCGGCCGTGATGACGACGAAATCCACGCGATCTAGGAGTTCTTCTAATATCGGTTCCGTCATGTCCCCGTATCCGAGGACGAGAACATGCCCGTCGAGGAGTTCGAACTGTCTGTCTGTCATGCGTCCAAATGCTTTCGAGAATTGGGCTTCGATAGCGGGGGTCA
>JAQCMZ010000540.1 GCA_028274825.1 Haloferacaceae archaeon | reverse complement strand
TTCGTGACCGAGATTGTCGAAGTCAGAGACAATCTCGTTCGGGCGCTCCAACAGAGCGAGGACAGCAACATTCGACCGGGTGTGGAGTCGACGCTCGAAGAATTTGATCGAATCCTCGCGACAGAAAATGTCGAGATAATCGACCCGGAGCCCGGCATGGAAGTCGATCCCGGCCAGCACCAAGTCATGATGCGCACCGAGAGCGATCAACCAGAGGGGACTATCGCCGAGGTGTATCAGCCAGGATACAGGATGGCCGATAAAGTCCTGCAAGAGGCCCAGGTGACGGTCAGTGAAGAATCAGAGTGAGTGTGAGACAGCTCAATTTGGAAAAGATTGCACTCGAATGATGGTTCACTCGTGATAGCCATTCCCATCACGTTGAGTGACAATTGTGGGAGATTTGCCGGTCTGTTCTCGGGTCAAAACGGGAAGCTTGAGGTTTCGCGTTCAACTCCTGTGAGTTCGTATCTCACTGCTGACCAGATTGTCGACCGCTGAGAAGCCGCCGAGCCCAGTCGTCGTGAGTGTCCAAACTAGCGGTAGAGGGGCAAAAGGCGGATGCCAACGGCTTCCTGGGGAGGCGACGAAAGTCCGAGGCCACATGAAACTCAACAGCCACACAGGAGAGATGGAGATGGCAACTCGGTGTGAACATAGCCTGTAAGGAGTCGCGGTCACAGCGGTAGTGAGTGAACGCTGACGACTGGAGAGACACACCACCGAATCAGTGGTACCCGGGCAGATATCGGGACCTGCGTTGGAGATAGATTCTGTGAGTATCACAGGCCGACACTAACTCTTTGGGGTCGTCAACGGCCGTTATACACGCCAACCAGCTTGTCGAGTTCGCCGTATCGTTCGGTCGTGTGGGGGGCTGTCAGTGGTGAGACCGACACCCGATTCTCGACAATTGCACGGCGGTCTGTCCCTTCAGGATCTGGGAGTGTGCCGTCATTCATCCGTCCCCAAATGCGGTCGGTCAGCGTGATTGACCCGCCGTTTCGCTCGGCGGTCATATCATACAGTTTCGACGGCCGTGTCACCTCCATCGGCACGAGTTGTTCCGAGTCGAACACTGGCGCGTTCACGTTGAGATAATCGGCCGTCTCGAATGCGTCAGTCCCCACGGAGCGGTCGACAAGGAACTTTGCGGCCTGGGTGGCGTTTTTGTACTCGCTCTGTGAGAGGTCTCGTTTGTACCAGTCCTCGCCACCAGGGATGTACATCGAGATGGCGAACGCCGGGACATCGAAAAATGCAGCCTCCACCGCCGCGGAAATCGTTCCCGATCGGCCGAGTGTATATGCGCCAAGATTTGCGCCCTTATTACACCCTGCGACCACGGCGTCGGCATCTGGGACGAGATCGCCAAGGCCAGCGATCACACAATCGACGGGGGTCCCATCAACCACGTACCCATGATTGTGTTCATGAATGGTCACTTCGTCTGAGGTTGCACGGCCCACAGCACTCTGATCGCCGGCAGGAGCCACAACTGTTACCTCTGCAACCTCGGCCAGCGCTTCTCGGAGCGCCTCCAGACCCACGCTATCGATCCCGTCGTCGTTTGTCAGGAGAACCCGACTGACAGTCATGTACATATCAGCAGATGTCGGCACAAAAACGCACCGTTCGCTCGTGTCTGATAGCTCACCCGGGCAGTGTGTTCTCGGCTGACTGTGCGACTCCGGATTGAGATCCCGCCAAACACAACAAAACCCATCTTATCGCTCGTGAGTCACCGCACTGGCGAACGGAAACACACACGTACCGGAAACACATACAATGATGTATGGGACTTGGCGGAACTGCACGAAAGATCCAAGCACTGGCAGACAAAGCTGAAGAGACGTATGAACGACTAGACAAGCTTCGGTCAGAAGTCGACGAGACACGAACGACAGTAACGGAGACTGCAACACGAGTTGAGAGGCTCGAAGTCGAGATGGCCGAGCAGCGTGCAATTCTCGAGGCCGTCGCTGGAGAACTCGACGTGGAACTGGAGACCGTGACCGCCGAGGCACATATCAACGAAGCCGAGCGACTGACTGACGAGATGTCACCGACGGAGTCTGAAGAGGAGTCGGATTCCTGAATTGATGTCACCTGGGTGGGGTTGAGTCGGGTCTGTGGCCCACTCAGAGTCGGAGCCTGAGCCCACTGAGAGTCGCTCAATTCGGGCGCTCACGCGTAACTGTGATCCGCAATTGGATATCCGTGTGTACAGTTGCGTCTCTCAGATGAACTCTCGGAGGCGGAATCGAAGTGAAACGCTATTTCGATTCGAGTAATCGCCCGTGTTCGATTTTCATACACCGGTCCTGAACGATCGTCATCTCTGCGTCTCGAGCCCGGGTTATTGCAGTATCGTTGCTGATTCCAAGTTGGAGCCAGAGTCCAGCTGGATCGTCAGGGCCTCGCTGCTGGCGACGTGTCAGCACCTGGTCGACGATTCCCGGAATCTCATCACTGGGCCTGAAAACGGTAACGAGATCGATCACCTCATCGATGTCGCTCAACTGGTCGTAGGTTTCATGTCCGAAAATTTCGTCTGCGTACGGATTGACCGGGAGTACGTCGTATCCGTGTTCTTGCAGGTACTGTGGAATTTCGTGTGCGTCTTTCCCGGGTGTCCCCGAGCAGCCGACCACAGCGATACAGTTGGCATCGAGTAGTTCGTGAAGTCGGTCGTCGCTCATACCGGCAAAACGGTGTCCGTCGGGATAATAGGGCCGCTAGAACGTGTGCTAGATCCCGGTTGGCTGGCCCAGATCTGGCGAGGGGATCTGCTCTGACAGCCTACCCGTCTCGTCCTGTCCCATCTCATCTCGTCTCATCTCGTCTCGTCTCAAGGATACCGAGCAACTCACTGAGACTCAGTCGACGTGCCCTTTCTCACCGCCGCTTTCTCGAACGGACACAACACAGTGGCGGTCCGCTCAGAACGCGACACGCGTCTCGGACGCCCACTAGCACGACCACGAATGGCTTGCTGACTCGGTGCCAGCCCACGGCCAGACAGAGACGACAGACAATCACAGAACGACAAGGTGCAAACCCACGGGTTCGTGGGTAGCTGACGGGACAATCCTGAACGAGGACCGCAACTGCATCATCGTCGGGGATTTTCCCAAGGAGCCGATGTCGACTATCAGGGCGAAGACGAGGCCAGACGGATCTCTGGGTCAGCGGTTTCGCTTGTGGTGATAATCCCGTCGAACAGCTGTTTGAGCGTGTTCATCGTTTGACCGTCGTGTGTCGGCTCGTCGATACAGAAGACTCCGAGTCCGTCGACGCTTTGGATTCGGCCGGTAAAGACATGGAGAAACCGGAACACTGTCTCGAGATCAGAGTACATCAACAGCGTCGACAGTGAATTCAGCAGGATTCTGTTGTTCGTGATCTCCTGGCTGGCGTGGAACGCTTCCAGAAACTCGGAGAAGTTGATCCCAATACCAGTCATATCTTCCGGAGAGGAGGTGTACTTAATCCGATTGACATCACGTACAGCGTCGATCCCTTGCTGGCGTGTGACACAATCGACGACCGCGACGGGAGCCCCTTCGGCGGTGGTCCTGTCAGAGAGATCCTGAAGCACACTGTCGGCGCCGTTTTTCGTCGTGACGACGACGGCAGAGTCGCCAGTATCGACGCCATCAGCCAGAATATCGAGCGCGAGTGAGTGTTTCCCTGTTAATGGCGGACCCGAGATTAAGAGATTTGTTCCGGGATCCACCTGTGCATCGAGGTGGGGGCTCAGATCATACATCTGAATGCCTCTTACTGGACAGCCACGCAGCCGATGACAGACGTATCAGTATAGTAGTGAGTGAGACGGGTGCTGACCTGCATTCCATGTACATGTGTTGTTCTGTGGGGATCCGGGATATCGGGTGGGCGTCGACCGTGTCGTTAACCGAGCGAGGGTTGTCGTGACGGGTTTCCGCGTTGGGCCGTGATATCACGGCATGAGACGCCAGATATTGGTTTCATCAGTTTGCGGATGGTATTGGCTTAACCATATATAATAACGGTTTGGCCGAGTAAGAATGCGGCGATAGCGAGAAACATGCCCAATTTGAGTCGGCGTTGACCCTCTCCAGGAGCAGTAAATGACTTCCACACACCGAACAGCATGATTGCGTCGGCGGGAATGACGACAGCCAGATACGCTACTCCGAAGGTCCCCTCAAGATACGGCACTGCGCTCGCGACGACGCCCACAGTCAGAGACACAGCCGCAATCCAGAGGGCGACACGCTCGCTCACTGCGATGGGAAGCGTCGACAGCCCCTCTTGACGATCACCAGCAATATCTTCGATATCTTTGATCACCTCGCGGGCGAGCGTCGCTAACCCTGAGAGCGCGAACAAGACGGCCGCACCGAAGAGATCACCGACTGCGGCACCGCCAAACAGAAACGTCGATCCCGTGAGGAACGCGACAACAACGTTCCCGAGCCCTGGTGTCGCTTTGAAAAATTCTGTATACGCGACTAGGAGAAGGAGATTCACAACGGCGATCGCGATTGCCGTCGGCGGCAGTGTCAACGCAAGCCCAATCGCACTCCCGAACAACAACCCCGTCTCCGCGAGCGCTCCACGCGGTGTGACGGCTCCGCGAGGAATCGGCCGACCGGGGCGATTCACCTCGTCGATTTCCCGGTCAAAGTAGTCATTCACGGCATTGCCACCGCCGGTGGCGAGAACAGTGGTCGCGACGGCTGCAGCGACTGGAACCAAGCCCTGAGAGACACCACCTGCCACGAACGCTCCGGTGAAGGTGAGTATCCCAGCCGCGACTGCATTGCCCGGCCGTGTCAACTCTCCGTATCCGCGCACGGCGCCGGCAATTCCCATGTGCGCCGGTGATTCGGCCGGCGGTAATAAACTGTGTGACTCGTCACCGCGTTCGAGTGACAGAGAGGGATCAAACTCGGAAATCGCCGAAGTTAAGACCAATACTCGAATACAGTGATGAGAGGGCGCTTAGCTCAGCCTGGATAGAGTGCTTGGCTTCGGACCAAGCTGTCGCGGGTTCAAATCCTGCAGCGCCCATCTACCTACGTTCTCATCCAAATCCAACAGACAGCGTAGAGGTGTATATAAATACCCTCACCGAACTGACTGTTGAGTTGAACACGCTACGTGTTCCGGGTGGTCACGTCTGCCGATTTG
>JAQCMZ010000519.1 GCA_028274825.1 Haloferacaceae archaeon | reverse complement strand
TTCGTTCGATTCCTGTGTGGCAACTGTACGTCGCAAGCGTGTCATAGAGTTCATTCCAAGGGAGGGTAGTTTACGATCTCGCTGTGACAATTCTCTCGGATGAAAAGGCCCGTCCGGCCGAACTCTATGGGCTGAAAAAAGGGTATCAGACCGATTGAGGACAGCCAACAGGTCTGCCGATACTGTCGGACACAAGTACGTGGATACGCGTAACCGAAATACGCCGTCAACGGCTTGCTCCTGGCCGAACAGACCACAAAACGGTTGTCTCGCCTGTGTCCGACGGTATGATATCCCATCTGACGACAGACGGACCGCCACCTGGATCCTCTAACTCCTGTACGACTCTCCCGACTGATACAGGAGACGCCGTTGATATCACGTCAGCACCGACTTGTCTGATACGGATTATTGTAACTGTTCACCCGTGGATCGCCGAGACGGGCGGGCGATCCACCGGTACTGACTTACAATAAACCGTATGAGAGGCCGGAGCCGGTCTCGATGGCGAGGGCGCGAACGCGACCCTTAGGTTGTTCCGGGCGTACTGAACTCTGGATTGGCGATGGGTTCTTGTACTCGCGCTGCACAAACGATGCATACTCAACAGTTCATGTGTAGCTAACGAGTCGTATTTTCCGAACTGAGGGATTCCGCGGACTCGATACCCAATACTATCGCGAGTCATACATAACACATGCAAAATAACTCCGACACCCGAACTGACACCGAAAGAGTCGGCCCGACTGGTAGCGAGTCGGGAAGCGCTTACGAAACAATCTTCCGGCAGATGAGTGACGCAGTCTTTTTTTATCGACGTTGAGCGAACAGACGAAGGTTACACGTTCAGTTACCAACGAAATAACGCCTCACATCGCCAACGGACTGGCCTTTCTGAGGACGAACTACGCGGGCAGACGCCACGGGACCTTCTCGGCAACGACCAGGGCGCTGTTGTTGCGGAAAACTACCGCCGGTGCGTCGAACAGGGCGAGACGATCGAGTACGAGGAGCGATTGGAGTTACCGGGTGGGACGAGTCACTGGCAAACGAAACTCACCCCGATCATCGACTCCGGTCAGGTCACCCAAATCGTTGGCGTCGCACGAGACATAACAGAGCAAAAAGAGCAAGAACAGAAGCTACAGCAGATCCACCGGCAGTTCGAGACCGTCATGGAAACCATGTCCGCAGCGGTGTTTCTGAAGGATGTTGACGGAGAGTATACGGTGATGAATCAGGCATGTCGTGAACTGTTCGATGTCGGAGATAAAGACATCACTGGGTTGACTGATTACAACATTTTCCCGCCAGACGTCGCCGAGAAGGCAAAAAAAGACGACCAGCGGGTGATTGAGAACGGCGAGGTGATTGAGATAGAGGAGACGGTCCCAACGGCCACAGGGAACACCGTCCGGCTTACACGGAAATCCCCGGTGTACGACGACGGTGAAGTCGTAGCACTCTGTGGCGTCTCGACCGACATCACCGAGCAGAAACGACGTGAACAGGACCTGGAGCGTCTCAAAGACCAGTTCGAACTCGCTGTCGAAGGCGCGGACCTCGGCGTTTGGGATTGGGATATGACAACCGACAGGCTAGAGTTCAACGAGCAGTGGGCGGAAATGTTGGGCTATTCACGCGAGGAACTGGAGTTTTCCTTCGACACCTGGGAGCGTCTCGTCCATCCCGACGACCTCCCATCTGCTACGGACGCAATAGAGGCGCATATCGAGGGCGACGCTGGTCTCTACAGCCACGAGATTCGGATGCAGACAAAACAGGGAGACCCGAAGTGGATTCTGACTGCCGGCAGGGTCGTCGACAGGAACGACGAAATGGCTGCGACCCGCTTTGCCGGCGTCCACATCGATATCAACGACCGGAAGCAAGCCGAGGAGGAACTCAAACGGACCACCCAGTTCCTACAAGAGACACAGGAAGTCGCCACCGTCGGTGGATGGGAAGTGAGCCTGCGATCGGAGCGGATGCAGTGGTCCGACGAACTGTATCGCATCCACGGACTGCCACCGGATGCAGGCCCAACACCCGAAGAGGCAATTGAGTTCTACCACCCGGACGATAGAGACAGTATCAGGGAGGCCTTCGATCGGCTCACTACCGACGGCGAATCGTACGAGTTGGAGTTGCGGATCGTTACCGCAGACGACGAGGTCCGCTGGGTCCGCACGCATGGAGAGCCGCGCTACGAGGATGACGAGATCGTCGCCGTTCACGGGACGCTCCAAGATATCACCGAGCGCAAAGAGCGTGAACAGGAACTGCAGCGACAGAACAGCCGGCTCGACGAGTTTGCAAGCGTTGTTTCTCACGACCTCCGAAACCCACTCGATGTTGCTCAGGGACGTGCGACGATTCTGGAGCAACAGGTCGGGGAAGAGTTCCAGCAGCATCTGGATCCGATCAGGAACTCTCTGGAGCGAATCGAGAGTATTGTCGAAGATACGCTGACGCTCGCTCGCCAAGGTGAGACGGTTGGCGACATGGGGACGATACCGGCCACAGACTTTGTCGGTGAGTGCTGGGCCGGGGTGGAGACAGCTGACGCGACGCTCGACGTTGATGTCGGGTTCACGGTGCGTGGCGATCGGAAGCGACTCCAGCACGTGTTCGAGAACCTGTTCCGCAATGCAGTGGAACATGGTGGTGAGGATGTGACAGTCTGGGTCGGACAGGCTGGAGAGGACTGTCTCTACGTCGAAGACAACGGCTCGGGGATTCCAGCGGATGACCGCGAGACGGTGTTTGAACCGGGCCAGACGTCTGCAACCGATGGAACGGGCTTCGGTCTCACGATTGTCAAACGCATCGCGGAGGCTCACGGTTGGGATGTGACCGTGACCGACGGACGAAACAGTGGTGCTCGATTTGAGTTCAATACTGCTACACCGATCGACGAGTAAATGAGGCTATACCGGTCGACGTAACCGTTGATAGAATCAGCCGACCGCTGTCCCCGGCTGAAACTATCAGGGCTCACGTCGACCGGCATACGGGTGTATATTTGGTCACTTTTGACTTTACCTCTCTCAGATACGACCGGCTGTAAACGGTTTCTAGAAACGGTTCATTGGGCCCTGGCCCCGTCACAGAACGCCCAGTTCGAACACTGCAAGGTAGATCTGCCCACCACCGGCCACTATCATCACCACGGCCGCAACCTGTTGGACCCGTCTCGAGTACGCACCCAAGGAGCGCCAGGAGTCGATTCCGGCGCCCGCGAGCAACGTCACTCCAACAAGTGGGAGCGTCACCCCGAGTGCATATACGGCCAGTACGAGGGCACTCGAATGGACCGGTAATGCGAGCGCTTGGGTGACCACACCGAAGAGGAGTGGCACCACACAGCCCGCTGCGGCAACTGCATACACGGCACC
>JAQCMZ010000512.1 GCA_028274825.1 Haloferacaceae archaeon | reverse complement strand
GTCTCGCTATCCCAGTAGGCGTACTCGTGATCCGAGACCATTCGTGCGATGGTCTTTCGCAGCGGCTTCGTACTTAAGAGGAAGGGCAGCCCCGGCTTCCGGGCGAACTGCGCTTCCAGATCTGCCGTCGTCATCCGGCGCTTCTGGCTTTGCCACAGCTTCTGCTCGAACCAGACTTTTCCTTTGGGCTGGTCGTCGTCCCGGATGATCCGGTTCATATCCTCGAGCGTGGTTCGGACCGCGTCGACGAGCTTCGTCCCGCCGCCGGCGTCAACGGACGTGATAGTGACGTGCGTCAGCCCATCGCCCTCGATGTAGAACAGGTGGCGATAGACGTTCCGAACGCTTTCGCCGAGGAGCCCTCGTGCTTCGTCCTCTCTGTCTCGGAGTTCCTGAAGCTGTTCGTCTGAGAGGTCCGCCGTCTGCTGGGAGTCATTTCGGAGGTCCTCAATGGCTTCGAGCCGCGTCGCTTGGTCGATGGCGTTCTTGAGGAGTTCCGAGTCAGGTGCGAGGAACAGGACGTAGTTCTTGTACGAGCGACTCTGGATCGTCCCTCCGTGTTTTGCAGCCGTCTTCTCGTACAGCTCTTGAATCTTATCGGGAGTCTCGGTTTCTTGCCCTCGCTCCGTCTGCACGGGCGCCGTGAGCATGTGCATAATCGAGAGCGTGGGTGTGGAGCCGTCATCCGCTACGTCTGCTGGCTCCTCGGGGAACATCTCGATGTTGAACCCTCCGCTTCCGACCTCACGGTCCAGCCGTGCTTCGAACCGATTCCGGGCTTGCTCTTCGGAGGTATTCTGAATCCGCTGGTCGATGATCCGAATCAGGTTTGGTTCGGCCTTGAACCGAATCTGATCCTCGTCGTAGAGGTAGTAGCAGGCGACGTTCATGTCGTCGCCGCCGAGGTTCTTCAGCGCGTTGTCGTAGTGATCGAACGAGACATCGGGATGTCCTACTGCCTCGTTGAGGCTACGCCGAGCAATCCCAGACGCCTGCTCACCGAACGCGAGGCTGTTCCAAAGGACGGTGGTCGTAACGTGCGACCCGAGTGGTGGTATTCCCTTTTCGGTCCACTTCTTATCTTCGAGTTGCGCGTGTGCGGTACCGTCGCGGTTGTAGATGTCTGCAGTAACCGCAGCACTCAGATCAACGAACTCGAAGAGGGTCTGGTTCAGTGTCGCTCGTATACTCCCGTCCGGCGCATCGTCCCCTGGTGTCAGATCATATAACCGAACGAAATGACGATCATATTGTGTTGGCTTGTGATTCCAGAGGTAGTGGACTGCACGACCGAGAAGCTTGAGCGCACCACGTGTCCGCTGGAAGTCCGGAATCGTATCGATCTTCTCGGTTAGCGTTTCTGTGACAGTCGGGTGGAACGGGAACTCACGCTCCAGCTTTTTTCGGTATTGGTCGCTGCTGACTTCCTGTGGGAATTGGCGAGGTGCCTCGTCGTAGAATTGGAAGTACCTCTCTGCGATCTCACTACCTGCATCGAAGTCAATCTCATCGAAAAGCCGATGTTGTAGGACTGCTCCCACCTCCGTCTCACCTGTGGGAGTGATTATCTTCTGCTGTCGGACGACAACCTGATCGAGTTCATCGACGATCCCACGAATCTCCTCTGCTTCTTCGGAAAACGCTGAGTCTGCAACGCTGTAAATTACGGTTAGCGAATCATCCTGCGCTGCGGTGGTAAGCAGCTTCTTGATAAACGAGACTGTATGACTTGCGAGAGTCGCATCTTCGAGTGACTTCGAGGATCCGTCTTCGAGATATTCCGCGATTTCGTCGATGAGGACGAGAGACGGCTGATTGTTGAGTTCCAGAAGATCCTTCAGCGTGTTAGTCCCCGGGACGTCGTATTCTCGATCATAACTTTCGATCTTTCGATACCCCTCAATACCGAACAGCTGGTAGGCAATCTCCCCCCACATCGTGTTTGTGTCGGGGGCGTTTGGGTCAGACCGGCTACTACGGGCACTTTGGGCGTCGACGTGTCCACCAACGAAGACAGCAGTGTTTACGTCAAGCCCCTGATCGACGGCAGCCAAATAATCTGATGCCAGGGCGTTCTTATTTACGAACCTCGTGAGGTCCCCCATCGCCGATGGGTTTGTAGCAAGGTGATAGGCGGCGATCAGTTGGTGAGTTTTTCCTCCGCCGAAGGTCGTGTCGAGAC
>JAQCMZ010000506.1 GCA_028274825.1 Haloferacaceae archaeon | reverse complement strand
TCATACCCCGTGCGAGCTTCAACGCTCATCGTTTCAGGAGATGGCTCTGTGCGATCCCCGTAGATTGAGGAGGTCGTCGCGTACACGACCGTTTCACAGTCGTCTTGGCGAGCTTGTTCGATCGTATTCACGAACCCTTCGACGTTGACGCGAGCCCCTTGTGCGGGGTCTTCTTCGTGCATTTTGTACGACGAAAGGGCTGCAAGGTGGAACACCACATCGACATCAGTCGGGAGGGTATCGTCGACGACTGAGGCATCCACGAACTCGACGTCATCGCTGAGATTCTCAGGCGTCCCAAGATAGCAGTCATCGAGAGCGATCACGTCGTTGTCTGTAGCGAGGTGGTTGGCGAGATTCGAGCCGATGAAGCCAGCGCCACCCGTGACCAGAACGCGTTGATCGTCCATACAGGCCGATGGTCAGTAGCCGACTGAAAGCCTTGCGATATTGATAGATAGGTGCGAGTTGTGGCTCTGTGAAACGAGCGCCTCACGCCGCTGCGGGCTCCCCACCGGAGCCACTCGCGGTGAGTTCGACATCGAGACGGATGCGCTCGTACGGGAGGAATGGGCGCTTCGAGCGGTCGTCGTCTTCGACGATGAACACGATCCCGTAGTCCGCCAGAAGGGTGACATCGTCATGGACTGGCTTGTAGTCGCGATCGAGCGCCTCGGCGAGCGCGCTGATGCTCTCAGCGGCCCCCTCGGTATCCATCAGCGTCTGGAGGACCTCAATCCGCCGGTCAGTGAGGATCTTCCGCAGCTCGCCGACCGTCGCGAACGACACCACTGCGGGCTGTGGGTCCCCCTCTTCGACCGTGTCGACCGCAGTGAGCGTGTCCTCGAACGTATCGTCGAACGATTCGACGGTGATGCGAAGGACATCGGGATGGGGCCGGTCACGAGGGTCACTGTACTTGTCGGGCCAGCCGTCGTCGTCGGGTTCAGTCATTGGTGGTCTTCGTCTCCGCCAGCGTCGCGATCTCGTTCAGGAACCGAGTCACGTGCGCCGAGAGCCCGTGAAACTCGATCGCTGTGTCGTCGCCGAATCGAACGTGCCGGTGATGCCAGCCGAGATCATCGTCGTCGTGCGCGTCGTCGTACCGGAGCAGTTCACCGGTCTCGGGGTGGTAGTACTGAAACCGGTAGAACCACCCGTCCGGATACTCCCCGTCGCGGACAGCGAATATCTCCACGCGCCCACCGGGAACGACACGGTTCAACTCGATCGGGTGACGCTTCGGCATTCTGCTGTACTATGGTGTATAATGTTATAGACCATAAGTTTACGGGAAGAGATGTCAAAAGACAAGCTGCTCTGTGGAATCTGTAGAAGGCGTCGGGAGTAGCTGAATACAGGCGCTAAGCCTCCTTCCTCAAGGAGCGAACGGCGTCAGCGGTGAGCGAGTAGGGGAGGGTAGTTCACGAGAGCAGCCTAGTGCAAATCGGGAGAATCGTCCGTCGTCGGCGTGCGTCTGTTCCAATAGGCGCGGAGTCGTAGTCCGACAAACACAACGAGGGCGAGAACGATTACGTTCAGTTGAGGATGAGTTCCCATGTCCTGGTAGATCTGAAAAAGCCGAATCCACGGGGCGATATCATCAGCCGGTGTTTCTGGGACAGAAAACAACGGGTACAGCAAAAATCGTGCGCTCCACAGATCACCGGCGAGCAAGAACCGGTATGTGTCCCCAACAAGATGGCTCAGATAGCCGATCGCGAACGCTACAAGCGTGACAAGTCGGAGGCGTTCAAAGAGCGTCTCAGCTGTCCAGCGCCCATGGAGAGATCGCGTGAGCCACCAGAGTGTGAGCGTACACAGCGTGAACGCAAATAGTGAGTGTGCCAGCGATCGCCCATAAGTGAGAATCCCAAGATATGCAAGTGGCTTGTCGATAAGATCGGGAAATTGACTCCCGATCGCGAGCGGGATGAGCGCAAGCCGAGCTGGGAGGCGGTGTGTTCCAACGGCTGCGTACACGGCATACCAGAGATACGCAAATGCGAGATGGCCTAGTGGAAGCACAATAGCGTGACTAGCTAGCGGATGAATAAGCGTAGGTGGTTAGGGTTGGAGAGAGAAATCACCGTCTACTGTTCCGACATCGATGGCATTGTGCTGTAGCGGAGAGGCCACGTGAGATTCGGCGACCACACTCACAACGAGGACCATCTGTCGTTTCAGACATAAATCGGCAGTAGAGCCTAATGATGATAATTCTTTCTCAGAGTCTTACCAGTGATAGAGAGGCGTGTATTCATCTTAGCTATCAAACTATTTGCCTGACCAACTGTCGTCGAGTACTACTCTACAATCTCGTCGATCAGATCCCGTGTTCCGTTGCGAACCGCTTCATCACTTGAGAGCGTGGGCTCCCAGCCAAGTGCAGCAAGCTTCTCAATCGAGAGTCGCATCTTCGGCACGTCACCCGTCCAGCCACGCTCCCCACCAGTGTAGGTGTACTCGGGGTCAACACCGAGTTCGTCGCTGACGATATCGGCGATATCGGTTACTGATGTGGTTGTTTTTGTGCCCAAGTTGTAGATATTAAGCGGTTCGTCTGCGTGCTCGACGACGTACTTTATCGCCGACACGCACTCATCGACGTACATATAGGACTTCTCTTGACGGCCATCCCCAAGGATTTCGAGTTCGGCGGGATCATCGGTGAGCTTCTCGATAAAATCCGGCACGACGTTCCCGCGCTGGTACGGCCCGACAATATTCGCAAAGCGGAACACCCACGACTGGATCCCATACGAGTGGGCATACGTGGAGATGAGTCCTTCATCAGCGAGTTTTGAGGAGCCATAAATTGAGATTGGTTCGAGTGGCGCGTAGTCTTCTGGGGTTGGGCGTTGAGCTTCACCGTACACCGTTGATGAGGACGTGAACGCGAACTGTTCCACGTCAGCATCACGCATCGCTTCGAGAAGATTGTACGTCATCTCTGTGTTCTCCTCAAACAGCTTCCGATCGTCGTCGTAGTTCGTGTCGGTGTACGCAGCGAGATGGAACACCATATCGAGATCAGACGTGATGACCTGCTCAACGTCATCGCGGTCCGTCAGGTCAGCTTTGGTGAATGTGACTGGGTCAGGGACTCGTTCACGCTCACCTTTGGAGAGGTCATCAGCAACCCGGACTGTCGCACCCGCATCGTGGAGCATCCCTGCGAGATGGCTTCCGACCAGGCCTGCGCCACCCGTGATGAGTACGGTAGCAGTCGTGAGATCCATATTTCCTCCACGAAACCGACCGTCATGTAGATTTGGAAATAGAACAGCCCAATACGTTGGTATTGTCACTGAGCTTCAACGGTAGGCTTTCGGTCGCCGAGATACCGGGTGACGTACGGACGGAAATCCTCGAACGGCGGACAAAAACCCGGAATTTACCATGCTGGTCGTCGCCACCGATCTCAGAATTGTTAGATTCGAAATAACACCGGTAGCCGGTCGCGAGATAGTGCTTTGACTCGACGCCGTCGACGGCCGCCGTCTCGTAGGGATGTTTACACGTCCAGAGACAGCCATCAACCGCGACGACTTCGCAGAGTTCCTTGGTGACTACGCGGTGGACAGCGTCAGTCCGAGATTCGTTTTTGTGTACCGTGCCGCCGGGCACGACCCACTCGCCTTTTGTGGGTTCGTTTTCGTGTTTGCCAAACGACATGTCACCGCCGCGTTCGATCACGAGGTCGACCGAGAC
>JAQCMZ010000480.1 GCA_028274825.1 Haloferacaceae archaeon | reverse complement strand
GTCTGTCATGCGTCCAAATGCTTTCGAGAATTGGGCTTCGATAGCAGGGGTCAATACGACTCCGAGTGCGACCGCAAACGCTGCCACATTGACGACCAACACCGAGAGACCGAACATCCGGCCGATTCCCGACACGGGCGTAATATCGCCGTACCCGACGGTCGAGGCGGTGACCACGGTGAAGTAAAACGCGTCAACAATCGACGACAGCCCCGTGAACTCCTCGCGGAGAGCGTACGACCCGACCGTCCCGTACGACACGGCTGTCACGAGTGCGGTCCCGGCCGCGAGTTGTGATGGCGACGGGTCGACCGACCGGGTGAAGTGTCGGATATTGAACGCGAGCGTGAGGAGACACATCGCCGAGACCACCACGAGTAAAAACGCCAGTCGAGAGCCGCCTAACAGGCCTTGCACGACCGTGATCGGCACCAACACGACAGTGGCGTACCACCCGACTCGGAGGCCTTGTTTCAGTGTATACGCGGCACCAAGTATGGTGAAGCCGGTGATAGTCCCGGTGAACCCGACGGTCCGGCGGATCGTTTCAGGGATATACGCCGCCAGAGGGCCCCGTGTCGCGACACCGGCGATATGGAACAGCCCCACCAGTACCGAAAGGACCGCCACCGCGAAGGTCAACACCACTGCCGCCTTCGCCGTAATCTTCCTGCGAGGTTGCTCCATGGTTCTGGCGTCGAGACGGCAGCTAAAAACACCGCCGGTTGTGCCCGTATCGGAACTCCCGACTGGCCTGTTGAGTCGTTCTGCGTGTTTTGCGCCGACAATCAACTCCTAGATCACCACGATTCTGTCCGGCCGCTTTCTGTCGGTGGCGAGTCGATGGTTAATGCTCGGACCGGGACACACAGCCTGGTGATTCACGGTTGGTTCACCGGGGGTCGTGGATGGCCGGTCGAGTTGCCGACCTTCTCATGACGCAATTCTCTTGAGCACGGCCTTGAGAATGTACAACATGGAATGGAAGCTGTTTGCCGATCTTTCAGAAATCGCTGGGGGTCGGACAGTCAGTGTCGATGTTGCCGACGACGGATCAGAGGCGACTGTTCAGGACGCCCTTGACGCGTTGTTGGATGCTCACCCCGAATTAGAGGATCGCGTCATGGAGGAGGGCGACCTCTCGAGTCACATCAACGTCTTACAGAACGGGACAGACGTCCGCAACGCGGACGGGCTAGCGACGACTCTGCACCCGGACGACGAACTTGCGCTTTTCCCACCGGTCAGTGGAGGAGGCTGCTGACACCCGGTGAGAATCGCGTCTCCACCGCGCTCTACATCTCCTCTCCCGGTCGAGCCATAGCAGCGTCTCGATACTGCCGTGGATATCACTCTGTGATCATATGCGAGTGGGCTCAGGCTGACATCTGCACGTGGCTTGCAAGAAAGATGTAATCCGACCCACGTTGCGTACCGACGCTGGGTTCTCACCGGCTGATGCGCTCTCGCGAGGAGTGAACCCGCCCCCGAGTTTGCCAGCCACGAGCGCTTCTCGCGGTGCCGTACCGGATCGCCCATTTGATACGCGTGCCACACCAAACAAGTAGTATGAGCGACGGCCAGGACAGCAGCGATCACGAGTGTGACGACAGGCATCACGGAGACGATGGTGAGCGGGCGACCAGCGACGACGATCACGAGTCAGCGTCTGGCCACGAGCAGACTCACCGAGAGGAGTTTCACGAGAATCCCGTCACTCACGCTCGTGCCCGGGCAGACATGACCGTGGGAGAACTCGTCGAGCAATACGGTGCCGCGGGAATCGGTGCAGCAGAGCTCAACGAGGCTGCTGATGTGTTCGCAGATATGCTCGCAGACGACGACTGCACGGTTTTTCTGTCATTAGCGGGGGCGATGGTTCCGGCGGGAATGCGCCGGATCGTCGCAGATCTGATTCGAGATGGCCACATCGACGCGCTGATCACGACCGGAGCGAATCTCACTCACGACTCGATCGAGGCTATCGGCGGGAGCCACCACCACGGCCGGGACCGTAATCCCGACAAGAGTCTCCGAGAACACGACGAACAGCTCCGTGACGAAGAAGTCGACCGCATATACAACGTGTATCTGCCACAAGAGCACTTCGCATCCTTCGAGTCACATCTCCGTGAATCAGTCTTCCCAGAACTGGCCGACGAGGGCACCGTCAGTATCGCCCGCTTCACTCGGCAACTCGGTCGCGCGAACGCGAGAGCCAACGATGAAACCGATGCAGACGCCGGCCCCGGAATCGCGGCAGCCGCATACGAGTCGGAGACACCAATTTACTGTCCGGCCGTTCAGGACTCTATTTTGGGTCTGCAAGCGTGGATTTACTCACAGACCAGTGACTTCTCGCTGGATGCACTGGCAGATATGACCGACCTCACGGATATCGCGTACGAAGCCGAAACCGCAGGCTGCCTGCTCGTTGGCGGGGGCGTCCCGAAGAACTTCACACTGCAGACGATGCTGGTGACGCC
>JAQCMZ010000479.1 GCA_028274825.1 Haloferacaceae archaeon | reverse complement strand
AAGGCGACGATTCAGCGCACGAGGGACGCTACTGGCAACATCGTGCTCGCGGCGGATCTCACGGACGATTGCCCTATTGTCACCGCCTAACTCAGCATCAGCAAAGTCGTCGAGTGCCCGGCCGAGCTCATCGCTCGACCGCAGGTCGTAGATGGTTTTCGCCAACGTTGAGCGCTGGCTACTCCGAGCGGTGGTTCCGCCGGACGGCATCATAACATCCGAATCCCACCGCAACAGGTGATCTGTCTGTTCGAGGTCGTGAATCCGTCCAGCATACTCAAGGAGTATATCTTTGGGCTGCTCGTTGGTGGCCATGTGCGATGGGTCTGGTGAGGGTGCATAAATCCATGTGCAGACTCAATGGTCGTCACGGGCACACGTGTGAGCAGCCGCCGATGGCTAGACCAGTACCTGTCCGAAGGCTTATTTCATAATCTATCGAGTTGTCACATATGTCGAACGAGAGTGTGGATCTGACGCTGCCAGCCAGCGATGCCGATTTCCAGCGTGAGTGGAACAACGAGCTCGTCCCAATCGCGACGGTAGACTCCGGTTCTGTCGTTCGATTCGAATGTCCCGATGCTCGCGAGGGCCAATTCGATCTCGACACCACGCTCGCTGAGGTAAAGCAGATGGATCATGATCGTGGGATGCCGCTCGTCGGGCCGCTGGCGATCGATGGCCTCGAAAGCGGTGACGTCCTCGAGATCGAGATTCTCGACGTGGAGTACGGCGATGTCGGTTGGACGCTCTTCTATCCGGGCAAGCGCGGCTTTGGCCTGCTTCCCGAGAAGTTCCCCGACTGGGGGCTCCACGTCTGGAACCTCTCTACTGGCGTCGGCGAGTTCGTCGATGGAATCGAGATCCCACTAGCCCCGTTTCCGGGGACGATCGGTCTCGCACCTGGCGAACAAGGGTCACTTAGTACTACGCCGCCACGGGCTGTTGGCGGAAATATAGACACGAAGTATCTCACAGCGGGCGCAACGTTGTACCTCCCTGTTGCAGTCGATAGTGGTCTCTTCGCCGTCGGTGACGGACACGGTACTCAGGGAGACGGTGAAGTCTGTGGGGGTGCGATCGAAACAGCAATCGACATTACCTGTCGCTTCGAGCGTCGAGCCGACCTCTCGATCGAACAACCGCAGTTTCGCCCAGGGACACGACCAGAGCAGTCTAAGGGCCCGGTATCGACGTACGCGACGACGGGTATAGCAGACGATCTCATGCTGGCAGCGACACGTGCTGTCTCCGGAATGGTCGAGTATCTCGACGAACACCACGGGCTGACACGGGAGAAGAGTTACATTCTCTGCTCTGTCGCCGGCGACCTGAAAATTAACGAGATTGTCGATGAACCGAACTACGTCGTTTCATTCCACATTGACGAGGCGGTTTTACCCGAGGCGTGATCGTGAGTCTGTCTCCCTGGCAACTTATTAGTCCCCCGTCCATCCTCTAACGTAATATTGTGAATCACCCTTCGCCCCAGCCGGGATCCGAAGACGACGTTTTGGGTCGTCGGATCGCCGCAACTATAATTGATACGGCTGTCGTTTTCATTGTTTATTATATTGGCATACTCACACTCGCGGGCGTTCTCTCGCGTGGACTGGGCCCGCCAATTCAGATCATCAACTATCTGTTTTGGTTCGTGCTCAATGTGCTCGGCTTCGCGCCGATTGTCACCTTGTACGGGGAGTCGTGGCTCTGGTTTCTCACTGCGGCGGGAGTGTGGGGCGGCTACGCCGTTTTCTGTGAGACGATTCGTGGGCAGACGATAGGGAAGGCGATTACCGGTATCGTGGTGATCCGTGCCGACGGGACACCCGTCGGTCTCTCGGAGGCGGTCCTCCGGAACGTCATGCGTATCATTGATGGCCTGTTGTACTACTTTGTTGGCCTGATGCTGCTCTCGTTGTCATCGGACCGACAACGCCTCGGTGACCGCCTCGGCGGCACACTTGTCGTCGGTGTCCGCGACCGTGTCTAAGTCTGCGCTCCTGATCAGGTGCGTTCGTGTGTCCTGTTGATGTGGTCGATTACCGCCCGTTCGTTCGAACGGTCGATTTCGTACTTGCCGCCACCGATGTCGTTCCTCAAGTGAGCTTCGACAGTGTCTGCGATAGCCGCGTCAAGTGAAGTCGACTTCCAACCGAGCGCTGCGAGTTTCTTCGTTGATAGCACGTGTGTGTAGTCACGGTAACAGACGAAGTCGTCCACAGAGAGATCGCCGGCCGCCAATTCACGCGGGAGGGCGTGGACGAACTCGATGTCACGGTCGAGTTCTGTCGCGATCACGGTGAGGAGCGTCTGGAGATCATCGAGATGACGATCGGCAGCGTTGTACGCCTCACCTGGGGTTCCTCGTTCGGCGATAATGCGGAATGCCCGCGCGAGGTCTCGGACGTACACACGGTGGAAGAGGTGCTGGCCGTCACCGGGGACGATTACCTGGTTAAACCGGTTGAGACGGTCGATCCAGTAGTCGAGTCGTTCGGTATAGTCGTGCGGCCCGTAGACGAGACAGGGACGCACGCTCATCGCGGCGACACCACGCGCTGCAGCTCGCTCAACCTCGCGGTCGCCCTCGGCCTTTCGGTTCCCATAGGTCGGCTGGTTCTCGTCAGCAGCCTGTTCGGCTGTACACTCGCGGATCGGCGTCGTGTCTTCGCGTTTTGGGTTCGACGCGTCCGGGTAGACCCCGCTCGATGAAACGTAGACGTAAGCGTCCACGTCGGCGA